>CAZZDI010000066.1:6258-13825 GCA_964653155.1 uncultured Flavobacteriaceae bacterium
TTTTCACCGATGCCAAAAAGCACAATGAAATTATCAACATAGGATTCTGGCCAGGAGGCGACCGCGACGGAAACCCCTTTGTAAAACCAGACACTACCATAAAAGTAGCCAACAAACTTAAGCAGGCTATTCTTAAAAAATATTATCAAGACCTTAAAAATTTAAGAAGAAAGTTAACTTTTAGAGGGGTTGAAAAGCGCATTATAAAATTAGAGACTATACTGTACAATTACAGCATAGACCTTAACTACAAAAAAGCAATTAGCGCCCAAGAACTTATTGACGAATTGCTTAGCATTCGCGATTTAATTGTTGAAGAACACCAATCGCTTTATGTTAACGAAATAAACGACCTCATTAACAGAGTACACATGTTTGGCTATAATTTTGCCACATTGGATATTAGGCAAGATAGCCGCATCCACCATTCTGTTTTCACCACGGTGATTGACCACTTGATTGAAACGGGCAGCTCGTCGTTCCCAAAAAATTATCACGATTTATCGGAAGCAGAGCAAATTGAAATCCTTTCAAAGGCCGATGATAGCATTGAGCATTTAGATGTTTTTGAAGATGAAATGGTTTACAATACCTTAAAAACCATTTCGGCAATCAAAGATATTCAAGCCAGCAATGGCGAACGCGGCGCCAACCGATACATAATAAGCAACAACCAAACAGCGCTTAACGTAATGCAACTGTTTGCTATGCTTAAAATAGTAGCCTTTAAAGAAGAATTGACGGTTGATGTTGTACCATTATTCGAAACCATTACCGATTTGGAAAATGCACCAAGCGTTATGGAACAACTATACACCAACCCAGCGTATATGGCACACCTTAAGGCCCGCGGCATGAAACAGACCATCATGCTAGGTTTTTCTGATGGAACAAAAGACGGCGGCTACTTAATGGCCAACTGGGGCATATACAAAGCCAAGGAACTGCTAACCGAAATATCCAGAAAATACGATATTACCGCCATATTCTTTGATGGTCGTGGTGGCCCGCCTGCTCGTGGCGGCGGAAAAACGCACCAATTCTACGCCTCATTGGGCCCTACTATTGAAGACAAAGAAGTTCAATTAACCATACAAGGGCAAACCATTAGCTCTAACTTCGGAACACTGGATTCTTCACAATACAACCTTGAGCAATTGATCAGTTCGGGCATTATGAACAAGCTGAAGGAAAAGAACAAAATGAGCGATGAAGACCGCGTAGTCATGAGCGATTTGGCCGAGACCAGTTATCAAACGTACAAAAACTTTAAAAGCCACCCCATGTTCATTCCGTATTTGGAGCGCATGAGCACGTTAAAATATTACGCCAAAACCAATATTGGAAGCAGGCCTTCAAAACGAGGCAGCTCAGACAAGTTGGTATTTTCTGATTTGCGCGCCATTCCGTTTGTGGGATCATGGAGCCAATTGAAACAAAACGTTCCTGGTTTTTTTGGAGTAGGCACCGCACTGAAGCAGTACGAAGACCGAGGCGAGTTTGATAAAGTAGAACACCTTTACAACAACTCTAAATTCTTTAAAACCCTGCTGGAAAACAGCATGATGTCTTTAACCAAATCATTTTTCGATTTAACCAAATACATGTCTAAAGACGAAGAGTTCGGGGCATTCTGGAACATTATTTACGAAGAGTACCAAACCACAAAAAGACTACTTCTTAAATTGACCGGATATAGCGAATTGATGGAAAACGAACCCTCTGGAAAGGCCTCGATCCAAGTTAGGGAATCTATTGTATTGCCGTTGTTGACGATACAGCAATACGCCCTTAAAAAGGTACAGGAGCTTGAGAAAGCAGGCGTTGATAGCGACGAGAAAAAGATTTTTGAAAAAATTGTTACCCGTTCGTTATTTGGCAACATTAACGCCAGCAGAAATTCGGCTTAATCGGGCAGGTAAAACATCTCAAAACAAAAGAGACTGCCTAAAAAGTTAAATTATAAGTCATATTGAGCCTATCGAAACGTCTCAATGTATTGATAATCAATATTGGTTTCAACAATCTCAACCTGACAAACGGGAAATAAATAACTTTTTAGGCAGCCTCTTTTTCACTCACATTAAATCAGTTTAGCGTGTCACCTCCTTTATTTCCTGTTCTAATCCTATAGGCCTCCTCAATATTAGAGACAAAAATCTTACCGTCGCCAACCCCTCCCGTTTTGGCCGACTTTATAATAGCATTGATGGCTGCATCAGCAAAATCATCATTAACAACTATCGACAAATACCTACGCTGGATATCGCTTGTACTATAAGAAACACCTCTGTACACATGCCCTTCCTTTTCATTGCCCAACCCCGTAACATCCCAGTAAGAAAAAAAGTTGACGCCCACATCGTGCAACGCTTCCTTTACAACGTTAAATTTAGACTTCCTTATAATTGCCTCTATTTTTTTCATGATCTTGTTTCGATATAAAAATTCAGTTATTTTAAACATTAAAATAAATATAACAAAAAAAAGGATGCCCCATTAAAAAGGCATCCTTAATTCTAATTAAACTTAATTGATATATTAATGTTCGTTCAATCTGAAATCTGGATAAGCATCCATACCGTGCTCGTGGGCATCCAACCCTTCCAGTTCTTCTTTTTCAGAAACCCTAATTCCAACTGTTTTCTTCAATACAAAGAAAATCAAGAAGGAAGACACAACACAGATTCCTGCATAACAAGCAACACCCGTTAATTGCGCCAAGAACGTATGATCTGGATTAGTAGAGAAAATACCAACAGCCAATGTACCCCAGATACCGCATACCAAGTGCACAGCAATGGCACCAACCGGATCATCCAACCTAATGGCATCGACAAAACTAACAGCGAACACGATCAATGCGCCAGCAATGGCACCAATAACAATGGCACTTTCTGGAGTCATGACGTCTGCTCCGGCTGTAATACCAACCAAACCGCCTAAAATTCCATTAAGGAACATGGTTAAATCTAAGTTTTTGAACTTTAGGAACGACACAACAGAAGCCACCACACCTCCGGCAGCAGCAGCCAAACAAGTTGTTACCAAAGCTAATGACGTTAATTCTGGATCGGCAGAAAGCACAGAGCCTCCATTAAACCCAAACCAGCCCAACCACAAAATCAACACTCCTGCAGTGGCCATAGGGATGCTGTGACCAGGAATAGCTTGAGCTTTTCCGTTTCTAAACTTCCCTATTCTGGCACCAAGCAGCCAAACAGCCACCAGAGCAGCCCAGCCACCTACCGAGTGTACCAAAGTAGAACCGGCAAAATCGTAAAACCCAAGTTGGTCTAAAAATCCGCCGCCCCATTTCCAAGATCCTGCAATAGGGTAAACAATTCCAACATACAATACGGTAAACACCATAAATGGCCCAATTTTAATACGTTCTGCAACGGCTCCCGAAACGATGGTTGCTGCGGTGGCGGCAAACATACCTTGAAAAAGGAAATCGGTCCACCATGTATAGCCACCATCAGCATACTCTGGCGTCATTCCATTTTCTGGCGGAGCAATGCCAAACCCGGCAAAATCCAATATTCCGGCAGAATCTTCAGCAAAGCCAGGGTACATTAAATTAAAGCCCGCTATATAATAAAGCAGTAAGCCTACGGTAATAATAAATATGTTCTTAAAAAGTATGTTAATTGTATTTTTTTGTCTTGTCAGCCCAATTTCCAAAAATGCGAAACCAGTGTGCATAAAGAAAACCAGTGCGGTACAGATCATCATCCATACGTTGTTTGCTGTAAATAATCCTTCCATTATAATTGTTTTATGTGTTATTTTTTATTTTAAAGTTTCTCCTCCTTTTTCACCTGTTCGTATTCTGTAACATTCCTCAATGTCTGAAACGAATATTTTGCCATCGCCCACTTCACCGGTTCCGGCCGATCTTATTATAGTTTTTATGGTAGTTTCAGCAAAATCGTCGTTCACTACTATCGACAAATATCTGCGCTGGATATCGCTTGTACTGTAAGACACACCACGATAAACATGGCCTTCTTTTTCGTTTCCCAAACCGGTAACATCCCAGTAGGAAAAGAAGTTTACCCCCACTTCGTGCAACGCATCCTTTACAACGTTGTATTTTGATTTTCTTATGATTGCTTCAATTTTTTTCATAATGTCGTATTTGTTTATAATTAAAATGAGTAGATGGCGGCCAATACAAACGAACCTAAACTTTTGGTCATCGCTAAATCGTTATCAAGAAAAGCGTTGTCTGACGCACTATCCAGCCTTATCTCTGGTTTAATAGTCAAATTATCTACTGCCAAGCTGCCTGTTAACGTCACGGCAAACACACTAGAATCTTCAACACCGGTACCAATGGCTCCAAAATTTTTGTCCTCAACAAAGTACTCTCCTCTTAAACCAATGGTAAATGCTTCAGAAGTGGCGTATTGAGGATAAACTGCCACACCTGTAAATCCGCCCGCATCATCTTCAAGGCTTAAGTGGGCCGCATTAATACCCAAGTAGAAATCATCAGATAGATCGAACCCACCAGTAAAGTCGATTTCGGTAAAAGAAGGATCGACCAATACGTTTAAATATTGCCCCGCATACCCCAATTGGGCACCAAAGGCATAATCTCCAGTAGGATTAAACTCTGTTAAATCGGTATCGTTCATTACGCCCAACATCAAGCTGAAATCTTCAGACAAAGCTATATCGGCTTTAATTCCCGTATGGCTAAATGGCCCGTAGGAGAACAAATAAGAAGTACTGTAGTTAAAGTTTGCCGTTGGAGAGATAACCTCGTACCCTAAAAAGGTATTAAAGTTCCCCATGGTTAAGGTTACGGCGTCGCTCACATTCCAGTAGGCATATAGCTGGTTAACAATATCTCCGGTACTGGAGTACATTGGCGAAGCAAAAATAGCATCTGTACCTCTTGGGCCAAATACCAAATCGGCAACAAAACCAACTTTTTCGCCTTCATAGCTAAAAATTACGTTAGCCATACCTAAAGCAAAACCTGGCAAATTAGCAAACGAAGAACCCGGTGCTAAATAAGTAACCTCGTCTGGATCAGGGTTGATATCGTCATTCGGCCCTGTCAAGTTAGTCCTGTAATAAGCATCAATACTACCACTAATTGAAAGTTTACTAGGTTCATCTTGGGCAAATACACCTATTGTTAGAAAGAACATTGAAAGTGTGATGATTTTTTTCATAATTGTTTTCTTTTAAGTTATTAATTCTTCGTGTTAATTTTTTCTTAAGAATGACGTAAATCTATTGTAAAATATTTTAACCCCCGAAAAAAATAGGGTAAAGAATTTAATTTTTATAAAAATCACATTTTAACCCCTATTTTTTACAGGGTATAAAATATTAATTGTTGTTTTTTCAATATATCGTCAACATACCCATTTGAATTATCGTCAGCTTTTTCAGATTTTTAATGCGTTTTTTATTATTAAAGACACTTTTTATTGACTTTAATTAGCATATCCACATTTATTATTCACAAAAAAATACTGTTTGAATATTTGTTAAAAAAGCTAAATAATATTGTTATATAATTATTTTTATATATCGATAGCTCGTAAAATCGAAATAATGAAACCCACTTTATTGCGGTTCGAAAACTAGTAAGTATCTTTACCTTCCAACTCAAGTTTTAAAACCAATAATTGTTGATTATGCTGACGAAACAAGGACTTTATTTACCAGAATACGAACACGCAAACTGTGGTGCTGGTTTTATTTGTAATCTTAAAGGAGAGAAAACAAATCAAATCATCCACGATGCGCTGGAGATTTTGGTAAAATTAGAGCACCGAGGGGGTGTAAGTGCCGATGGAAAAACCGGTGATGGTGCCGGTTTGTTAATTGATATCCCTCACGATTATTTTAAACGGGTTTGCGATTTCGAATTGCCCGAACAAAGAGCGTATGCCGTTGGTATGGTATTCCTTCCAAAAAACACCAACCAATACACCTTTTGCAAAAACACTTTCGAAAAAGAAATAAAAGCGCAAGGCCTATCTATTTTAGGTTGGAGAAAAGTACCCGTAGATTCCAGCCAACTGGGTGAAATTGCCAAGGCTTCAGAACCTAACATCGAGCAAATATTCATTGGGAAAACCGAGGCTATTGACGAGGCTACATTCAAAGCAAAATTATATGCTGCCCGCAAAATAACGGAGCACGAAATAATGACTTCCAAAATTTCAGAAAGTTCGTATTTCTACCTCCCCAGTTTATCAACAACTACCTTGATTTACAAAGGTATCATCATGCCAGAAGACATTGGCCCATATTATACCGATTTACAGCAAATAGATTTAGTAACCCGTTTGGCATTGGTACACCAGCGTTTCTCTACCAACACCATGCCCACTTGGGAGCTAGCACAGCCTTTCCGCTTTATGTGCCAAAATGGCGAAATAAACACTTTAAGAGGTAACGTAAGCCGTATGCGTGTTCGCGAAGAAATCATGAAAAGTGATGTTTTCGGTCCACAAATAGAAAAACTGTTCCCTATTATTTTGCCAGGCAAATCAGATTCTGCATCCATGGATATGGTAGTAGAATTGTTAACGCACACAGGGCGTTCGCTACCCGAAATCATGATGATGATGATTCCTGAAGCATGGGAAAAACACTTAACCATGAGCGACGATAAAAAGGCATTTTATGAGTACAACGCTTGCATCATGGAGCCTTGGGACGGCCCCGCATCAGTACCTTTTACTGATGGTGACTATATTGGTGCTCTGTTGGACAGAAACGGCTTAAGACCATCAAGATATACCGTAACAAAAAGCGGAAAACTAATCATGTCTTCAGAAATTGGCGTAGTAAATGTAGATCCTGCCGATGTGGAAAGCCACGGAAGATTGGAGCCAGGAAAAATGTTCTTGGTCGATATGAACGAAGGCCGTATTATCAACGACGAAGAAATAAAAACAAAAATAGTTTCTGAAAGACCGTATAAGGAATGGTTGGACAAAACCCGTTTACATTTAAGAGATGTACCTTACACCAACGAAACTTGCCCTATCGAAACTATCGATATAAAAACACGCCAGCGCCTATTTAACTATACGTTTGAAGATATTCAGGAAGTCATCACCCCCATGGCACAAGCAGGCAAAGAAGCTTTAGGCTCTATGGGCATCGATACGCCGCTGGCCGTACTTTCAGACAGGCCGCAACTTATTTCAAACTACTTCAAACAACTGTTCGCACAGGTAACCAACCCACCGTTGGACGGTATCCGTGAGGAAATTGTAACCGATATAGCCCTAAATTTAGGTAAAGACCGAAATATTTTCAGCATAACCGAAAGGCAATGCAGAAAATTAAGAATTCAAAACCCGGTAATTTCCAATGCCGATCTTGAAAAAATCAGAACCATTTCCATCGACAGCTTTAAGGCCGAAACCATCCACATCCTTTACCCAAAAGCACAAGGATTAAACGGACTTGAAGATGCCCTGGAAAACATTATCGTCCAGGTTACCAAAGCACTTGAAAGAGGCACGAACATTATCATTCTTTCAGACAGAGGCGTTAATAAGGATTTTGCCCCAATACCATC
>CAZZDI010000067.1:0-3068 GCA_964653155.1 uncultured Flavobacteriaceae bacterium
CAAGCAGCCGGTCATAAAACCCTCGTTCCGCAAGTGATTGAAGAATTAAAAACCTATGGGCGCAACGATATTTTAGTTATTGTGGGCGGTGTTATCCCGAAACGCGATTATCCGTTTTTATTCGATACCGGTGTGGTTGCCGTGTTTGGTCCGGGCACAAAAATAAGCCATGCTGCCATTCAAGTTTTAGAGATTTTAATGGATTAGCGCTCAACTTTATTGGTCTTTTTCCTCTTATCGATTTATTAACCCTTTCCATTTTTATTCCTAATAAATAATCGTATTTTTGCTCTTCATCAAACCTAAATAATGAATGGGTAAAATCATTGCGATTGCTAATCAAAAAGGAGGCGTAGGCAAAACAACTACGTCTGTGAATTTAGCAGCTTCACTCGGTGTTCTCGAAAAAAAAGTATTACTTATTGATGCCGATCCGCAGGCAAATGCAACCTCAGGCATTGGCATAGATGTAGAATCGGTTGAAATTGGAACCTATCAACTTTTAGAACATTCGAATATTGCCAAGGAAGCGATTGTTAAAACGGAAACGCCCAATCTGGATATTATTCCGGCCCATATCGATTTGGTGGCTATTGAAATTGAACTCGTTGATAAAGACCAACGGGAATACATGCTTAAAAAGGCCCTGCAACCCATAAAGGACGATTACGATTACATTTTGATTGATTGTGCACCGTCATTGGGTTTATTGACCCTAAATGCGCTTACGGCCTCCAACTCGGTAATCATCCCCATTCAGTGTGAATATTTTGCATTGGAAGGTTTAGGCAAACTGTTGAACACCATAAAAAGTGTTCAGAAAATACACAATGCAGAACTGGATATTGAAGGCCTGCTGTTAACCATGTACGATTCGCGTTTACGCCTATCGAACCAAGTGGTTGAAGAAGTGCAGAAACATTTTAGCAATATGGTATTCCAAACCATAATCCAACGAAATGTACGCTTAAGTGAAGCGCCCAGCTATGGCGAAAGCATTATTAATTACGACGCCAGTAGTAAAGGAGCCGATAATTATTTAAGTTTGGCGAAAGAAATCATCAACAAAAACTCCTAAATTATGGCTAAGGCAACTAAAAAACAGGCTTTGGGCAGAGGTTTGTCGGCGCTATTAAAAGATCCGAACAACGATATACAATCGGCACAAGACACTAATGCCGACAAAGTTATTGGCAATATAGTTGAGCTAGATTTAGATTTTATTGAAGTAAACCCCTTCCAGCCACGAACCAATTTTAGTGAAGAATCGCTTCGCGAATTGGCGTCGTCGGTAAAGGAACTCGGCATTATCCAGCCCATTACCGTTAGAAAAGTGGGCTTGAACAAATACCAATTGGTTTCTGGTGAACGCCGTTTTAGAGCTTCAAAATTATTGGGCTTGGAAACCATTCCGGCTTACGTTAGAATTGCGAACGACCAAGAATCGTTGGAAATGGCTTTGGTGGAAAACATCCAACGCCAGGATTTAGACCCCATTGAAATTGCTTTGTCGTACCAACGTTTAATTGACGAAATCAACCTAACGCAAGAGCAAATGAGTGAGCGCGTTGGCAAAAAACGCTCAACCATTACCAACTATTTGCGTTTGTTGAAATTGGATCCCATCATCCAAACGGGAATGCGCGATGGTTTTATTTCCATGGGCCACGGCCGTGCTTTGATTGCCGTTGAAGACCAAAGCGTTCAATTGGATATTTACGAAAAAATACTTTCAAACAAGCTTTCGGTACGCGAAACCGAAAATTTAATTAGAACTTACAATACTTCAGAAGAAATTGAAATCCCTGCCAAAAAAACAGAAAATGAAGAGATGCCAAAATTTGTTAAAAAAGGCATAGCGGCGTTTTCTGAATACTTCGGGCATAAAATTGACGTTAAAGTTTCTAAGAACGGTAAAGGGAAAATTACCATTCCGTTCCATTCAGAAGAAGATTTTAACCGTATAAAAAAACTCGTTCAAGGTGATTCCAAATAAATTCCTGTGGGCAGGAACATTTGCTTTTTTATGGAGCCTTTCACTACTGGCGCAAGATACGCCTCCTGAACAGGAAGCCTTGCCCGAACCCCTCGTGGCAGTCGATTCTATTTCGAAACCGGGCGTAGTCATCAATCCCCTAGCTCCTGCAAAAGCCGCATTTTTATCGGCCATTTTACCCGGTTTGGGCCAAGCCTACAACAAAAAATATTGGAAAATCCCCATTGTTTACGGAGCTATTGGTACTGGAGTGTATTTTTATATTAACAATAACAAAGAATACAACCGATACCGAGATGCCTACAAAAGCCGATTGGCGGGTTTTGAAACCGACGAATTTTATTTTGACGGACAAGGCAATAAGCTCGATACTCCCAGAATCAGCACCACTAGACTTGAAGATGCACAGAAATTTTACCGAAGAAACAAAGAGGTTTCTTTGTTGGTTACCTTCGGACTCTATGCCCTAAATATTATCGATGCCAATGTTGATGCGCATTTAATGCAATATAATGTCGATGAAAACTTATCTTTGGCACCACATTATAAATTTAACGAAATAGATGCCACCAGTAATTTGGGGCTCACTTTAAACTTTAAATTTTAACTCGAAAGGAGTTTAAAACAAAATATAGAAAATGAAAATAGCATTACTAGGATACGGAAAAATGGGAAAAACCATTGAGCAAATTGCCCTTAACCGGGGGCATGAAGTGGTTCTGACCGTTGATAAAGACGATCATGATTACGATATTACCCAAGCCGATGTGGCCATCGATTTTAGTATCCCCACAGTGGCTTTCAACAATATTTCAAACTGTTTGAACAACAGTGTTCCCGTGGTTTCGGGCACTACGGGCTGGTTAGACAAGTACAATGATGCCGTGGCGCTTTGCAAAGAAAAGAAAGGTGCTTTTATTTATGCTTCAAACTACAGTTTGGGTGTAAACATCTTTTTTGAACTGAACAAAACTTTGGCAAAAATGATGAGTGCTTTGAAGCAATACAACGTTTCAATGGAAGAAATCCATCATACCCAAAAACTGGATGCACCAAGCGGAACGGCTATTTC
>CAZZDI010000067.1:3168-10049 GCA_964653155.1 uncultured Flavobacteriaceae bacterium
ATTATGACGTGGTCTCAGTGGTTTATTTTCATTTTAATTATTCAAGTGATTCATGGTTTAGGCACTTGGAAATTATATATTAAAGCCGGCCGACAAGCTTGGGAAGCTTTTGTTCCTGTTTACAATGCGGTAGTTTTAATGAAAATTATTAACCGCCCTTGGTGGTGGGTATTCTTATTGTTTTTACCTATCGTTAACCTGATTATGTTTCCGGTTATTTGGGTGGAGACCGCCAGAAGCTTTGGAAAAAACACCTATTTAGATACCTTTTTGGCCGTTGTTACCTTAGGCTTTTATAACTATTATTTGAACTATGCCGCCGATGTTACTCACGTAAAAGACCGCAGTTTACAGCCTAAGTCGGGGTCTGGCGAGTGGACCAGTTCCATCCTTTTTGCCATTGTGGCCGCCACAATTGTGCATACGTATTTTATTCAGCCATTTACCATTCCATCGTCCTCTTTGGAAAAATCGTTATTGGTGGGCGATTTCCTTTTTGTAAGCAAGTTTCATTACGGTGCACGAGTACCCATGACTACCGTTGCCGCCCCGATGGTGCATGATACTATTCCGAAGTTGGGCTCAAAATCCTATTTATTTGACGACCATAAAGGCAGCAATTCTTGGAAAAACAAACTACAATTACCTTATTTAAGAATCCCAGGGTTTGAGGACATTGAACGTAATGACATCGTGGTATTCAACCAACCGGCCGATACGTTGTTGGATATGAACGATTTTCATCCCGACCGTAATTACTACAAACCCATTGACAAAAAAACCAATTTGGTGAAGCGTTGTGTGGGCGTAGCTGGCGATACTTTGGAAATCCGTGATGGCTATGTTTACATCAACGGCAAGCAAAACGAGTTGCCAGACCGTGCACATTTACAGTTTAGTTACTATGTGCAACCTAAAGCCAACCAGTTCAATCCTAAATTTGTAAAGGAACGTTATGATATTACCGATGGTTTCGGCATTATCAATAACCAAAACACTTACTATTTTTCAGCCATTTCAGATGACGCTTTGGCGAAATTCAAAAACCACCCCAATGTGGTAAGCATTACGCCAAACATAAAAGAAAAAGGTGTTCGCGACCCTAATATTTTCCCGCATCACCCCGATTATAATTGGAATGTCGATCAATTTGGCCCACTATACATTCCCGAGGAAGGCAAAACCATTAACATCAACCTCAACAATTTACCACTTTACAAACGTGTTATCACCGAATACGAAGGCAACACCTTACAAGTAAAAGGCAACCAAATTTTGATAAATGGTGAGGTAGCCGACCAATACACTTTTAAACAAAATTACTATTGGATGATGGGCGATAACCGCCACAATTCCATCGATGCCAGAGCTTGGGGCTTTGTACCGTTTGACCACGTTGTTGGAAAACCCGTATTCATTTGGATGAGTTGGGATGGAGCCAGTCCGCGTTGGGAGCGTTTCTTTACTACCGTTAGCGGCGAAGGCAAAGCGACTTCCTTTCTCATTCCGTTTTTAATTTTATTAGCAGGATGGATTGGATTCAGCAAGTGGAGAAAACATAAAAAAGCAAATAGTTAATCAGCTTTCCGCACACATGAAAAACTAACCTTTGCGCCTTTCGCGCCTCTGCGAGAGCTTTAAGACATATTCTCGCAAAGGCGCTAAGCCGCAAAGGTTTTCTGTTGTTGAAACACAGTGGCTAAATTTTCAGGAATGATAAATTTATGAACATCCTTCTTCACCCCACATATTTCCCAAATATTGCCCATTTTGTCGTTATGGCTAACGCTTCGGAAATAACTTTTGAGATGGAAGATAATTTCGTAAAACAAACCTACCGAAACCGTGCTTATATTTACGGCGCCAATGGAAAGTTGGCTTTAAATATTCCTGTGGTGCATTCGCAAAAAAACCGTCAGAAATATAAAGACGTTAAAATTTTTAATGCTGAAAACTGGCAAAGCCAACATTGGAAATCGCTGCTTTCGGCCTACCGTACCTCACCGTTTTTTGAGTTTTACGAAGACGAACTTCAACCTTTATTTACCGAAAAGGCCGAGTTTATTTTAGACTTTAACTTAAAATGTTTTGAAACTGTTTGCGACTGCTTGCAGTTGGATGTAAACATAAAAAGAACCGATACTTTTGAAAAGGAAGTTACCGGTAAAACCGATGCCAGAATTTTGGTAAATGCCAAAAAGGAAATACCTCAAAATTTTGAACACTACACCCAAGTTTTTGGCGATAAACACGGTTTTATTCAAAACCTCAGTATTTTGGATTTATTGTTCAACGAAGGGCCGAATGCTTTAAATTATTTAGAATCTCAAAATCTGAATTTACCATAATGCTTCAAACCTTTACCCATTACGGTTGTCATTTTTTATTGCCTTTGGCAGTAGCGCTTATTTGGTTTAAACCCCAATGGAAAATGGCTTATTTAATAATGGTTGCAGGCATTTTAATTGATTTAGACCATCTTTTGGCAATTCCTATTTTCGACCCCAATCGGTGTAGTATTAACTTTCATCCACTTCACACCTATTATGCTATGGTAATTTATGTGGCTTTATTGTTTCCGAAGAAAACACGACTCATCGGATTGGGATTGGTGATTCATATGATTGCCGATGTTGTGGATTGCTCGTTTATGTAATTTCCTCTCGCAAAGTCGCTAAGGCGCAAAATAGAAAATAAATTATTCCAAACTCAAAGTGGCAGAAATAGGGTAATGATCGGAGAAATGCTGATCATAGGTTTTAAAACCATTTACTTCGAAAGCTTCATCGGCTAAAATAAAATCGATTCGAATAGGAAAAAACTTAAAATCGTAAGTGCGCCCAAAACCATTGCCTGCTTCCTTAAATGCGTCATTTAAATCGCCTTTTATCTGCCGATAAACATACGAGAACGCCGTATTGTTAAAATCGCCGCAAATCACCATTTTATAGGGGCACTGTGCTTTGTGCTTCAAAAACAGTTCGGCTTGCGATTGCTGCATCTTAAACGAGGTGCTCACGCGGTTCAACAATCGTTCAGAATCTTCCTTTTGCAAACTTTCGGCATTGGTATTGATGCGCAACGACTCCAAATGGATATTGTACACCCTTATGGTATCTTTACCGTTAACCACATCGGCAAAAATGGCATTGTTCGCCGTATTGGGAAATTCAATGGAGCCCGAATTGATAATGGGAAATTTCGAAAAAATGGCCTGCCCGTATTTGGCCTTGTTCCCGGATAACTTTTCAAATTTATGACTGAAGAACGAAAGATCAATATTTTTATGCGGATGGTATTCCTGTAAACACAGCACATCGGGCGCTTCCTTTTTAATGAAATCGGTTATCTTGGTCTCCACCCCTTTTTCGGGAATCCACTCATAGAGATTAAACAACCTCACATTGTAGTTCATCACCCTAAAATTGTTGGGGTGTTCAACCTTTTTGGAAGCCGAAAATTTATAAAGTGAACCAAACGAAAAATAGCCAATAACCAGCACGGTAAGCGATAAAAGAAACTGTTTTTTTATCTTAACCAACCAATACAAAAAAAAGAGCACATTGAGAATGATTAACAACGATACCCCTAAATTGACCACCGCTAAAATAGCGAAGGTTTTTGGAGGCAAAAACGGTAAAACAAAAGAGAACAGCAATAGCAAAGCGACCAGCACATTTACCCAATAAATGATTTTATTTAAGAAACTGAGTTTGCCCATATTGCCCTAGAAATAAATACATTTCATTCCCGTTCTATCTAATTTCAATATCTAAAAATTTTCAAATTCCAAAAGACTAAAATCCAAAAAACCATCGACATACAACTTCCTAATTCAAACTCCCATCTTCACTTCTTTCCCGCCCTAAACAAAAATTCCTTTTCCTCGGCAGTTAAACTATCGTAACCGCTTTTACTTATTTTATCGAGAATAACGTCAATTTTCTTTTGGTTGTTAAACTCATTAAAATCCGATTTAGTATAACCGCCCACTTTACTTTTGTTTTTATGAACGGTTTTTAGCGGTGTTTTTTTTGAAGGCTTAAACCAGCCTGCCACGGTATCCATAATACGTTCAAAACCCTTACCGATATCTTGGCCTTTCAACAATTGTTTGGCATAAAAGTAACCCAAAAGCGCACCGCCCAAATGTGCTAGGTTTCCACCAGAATTGGCTCCGAACAAACCTAACAAATCGAGCACTATAATAGCCGCGCCAATGTACCACAGTTTTAAATTGAAAGTAAAAAAGCGAATTTCTTGATTGGGCATATAAGCACAAAGAAAAATAAGCAAGGCCCGAACGGCCGCCGAAGCCCCCACCAAAGTGGAATAGCTTCCGAAAAAACTAGGCAGCAACGTATAGCCCAACATAAAGAGCAATCCGCCACAAATAGCTCCTAAAAAATAAACGTTCAATGCCATTTTAGGACTGAACAAATTCAGGAACATCTGCCCTAAAAAATACAACCACAGCATATTGAAGAGCAAGTGCCAAACATCAAAATGCAAAAACGCATACGTTATAATACTCCATGGCTGCAGTATAGCATCGCCAAAATCGCTAGGCAGTTTAAACCAGTGCATAACGCTTTTCAGCAATAAGCCCAATACAAAAACCACCACGTTTATGGCGATAATTTTTTCCAACACATTTAGGTTGGCAAACTTGTATTTTATGTTTTGCAAAAAACTATTCATTAATACCATCGGTTTTGGTTAAACTGATTTTTTTTCCAATACCA
This sequence comes from uncultured Flavobacteriaceae bacterium, assembly GCA_964653155.1. Taxonomy (GTDB): domain Bacteria; phylum Bacteroidota; class Bacteroidia; order Flavobacteriales; family Flavobacteriaceae; genus Flavisericum. Next base: position 7,914 of record CAZZDI010000067.1, read on the forward strand.
CATAATGAAAAACCCGGTTAAGGCACCGCCAACGTGGGCCATGTACGCAGTGTTACTTGGACTGAAAAACGACTGCCCGGTTAAACCAGAAATCAAATCTAAAATAATAATTCCAGGGATAAAATATTTCGCTTTAATGGGAACCGGTAAAAATATCATCATTAATCTGGCTTCGGGGTTCATCATTCCAAAAGCAGCCATAACGCCCATAATACAGCCTGAAGCCCCTACCATGGAAGCGTTGAAAGCCGGAAAAATAGCTTTCAGCATTTCTACTTGAGTTGCCGACGTACCTGCCATCACTTTATTCGTCGAAAGCATTTGCTTGATATTTTCGGAAGACATTCCCGTTTCCAATAGTGCACTATAATTGGGCAAGTACTGAAAATAATAGTACGCTATTTGCAACAATACGGCACCTAACCCGGCCGAAATATAGATAAACAAAAAACGTTTAGGGCCCAGCACCTGCTCTACTGGCGTACCAAACATCCAAAGGGCAAACATATTAAAGAAAATATGCATAAATCCACCGTGCATGAACATGTGGGTAATAATTTGCCACGGCTGAAAGGCGTCATTCTTCGGAAAATATAAAGCGAACCATTCGTAAAACAAAGTCCCGTTTCCAATGGCCAGAGTGCCCACAAACATAATCACATTAATGATGATTAAATGCTTAACGGTTTCTGAAATTTGCATCATAATTTAAAATATTTCATTGTTCTTTTGAAAAGTTATGGCTTTCCAAAGGTGTTATCACATAAATTTTTTATCCAGTTCATCAACACTCACGGTCACAAACGCAGTTCTATTGGCGGGCGACATATTGGGTTCTTTACAGGCAAAAAGTTTATTTACCAAATATTCCTGTTCGTCGCTTTTTAAAGTCTGCCCCGTTTTTATGGCCAAACTTTTTGCCATGGATTTTGCCATAAGATCGGTGGCCGAAAAATGGCTATCGGGCACTTCATTTTCCACATCGCTAATAAGCTGCTCCAACACAATGGACACCTCGCTTTCTGGAACTCCAACGGGCACACCCGTTATTTCCACTTCGCCGTCATCCACTTTTGAAAACACAAATCCGGTGTGTTCCAAATCGCTTTTTAATTGCTTCACCACTTCGATATCCTGAGATGAAAAATGCAACTGCAACGGAAACAGTAATTGCTGACTCGTGGCTTCCTTAATGGTGATGTTTTTTAAGAACTCTTCGTACAATATACGTTGGTGCGCACGGTGTTGGTCTATCAACAACATGCCCGATTTTATGGTACTGACAATATATTTGTTGTGTAATTGATAAGTGGAAGACCCCGTTTCAACCGGTTGGTCGCTCTCAAACATAGAGACCGTTTCTTCCTCGCTTTCAAATTGCAATTCGCTAAAATCGGTTTGAGAATCTACTTCCGTGTCGTTTCCTTTTGATTCCAATCCCACGTACAAGCTGTCCCAATTATTGGGCGTTGGTTTAAAAGAGGTGGTTTGCCTCCCCGAAAATTTAGTTTCGGTTTTAAACGGATTAAAATTGCTATCGACCTCAATTTTTGGTGTTTGTGCCTGATTGTTTTTATAATTATACGGCGTGTCTAAATTGGGGTCGTGCTCAAAATCGAGCACCGGCGCAATATTAAACTGCCCTAAACTGTGCTTAACGGCCGAACGCAATAGGGCGTAAAGCGTATGCTCATCATCAAACTTAATTTCGGTTTTTGTAGGGTGGATATTTATATCGATGGTTTGTGGATCCACATCCAAATTTAAAAAGTAACTGGCGTGCGTGCCGTTTTTCAACAAACCTTCAAAAGCCGAAGCAATGGCGTGGTTTAGATAGGCACTTTTTATAAATCGGTTATTGACGAAAAAATATTGCTCGCCACGTGTTTTTTTGGCAAATTCGGGCTTGCCCACAAAACCGGAAATTTTTAGCACTTCGGTATCTTCATCAACGGGCACCAATTTTTCGTTGGTTTTGTTTCCGAAGATATTTACGATGCGCTGGCGATAATTACTAACGGGCAAATTAAACGATTCGCTGCCATTGTTGTACATGGCGAACGAAATATTGGGATGCGCCAAGGCCACACGATGGAATTCATCCGTTACGTGACGTAATTCTACAGCATCCGATTT
>CAZZDI010000067.1:10149-12448 GCA_964653155.1 uncultured Flavobacteriaceae bacterium
TTTATAATAAGTTTTATCGTGTCTGCACCAGCGTCAATAGCATTTTCCAAAAGTTCTTTTACTACTGAGGCCGGGCGTTGTACAACTTCTCCAGCGGCAATTTGGTTTGCAACGTGGTCGGGTAAAAGCTGTATGATGTCTGCCATAAATTTATTTGGGTAAGAAAATAGATAAATCGAAATCGATGATGAACAAAAATACCAAAACCAAAATCGCTACAATAATTAAAATGCGCCTGTTGGCTTGCCTGTCGGGGTTTTTATAATCCTCCCAAGCATCGTTGAATTTTGTTTTAATCCCTTTATTTCCACCGACCGTTTTCCGATATTCATCAAATTTATGTTTTATTTCATACGGGCTACCTTCACCTTTATCGTCGTAATAACGCGGCGTGTAGCTGAATTTTTTGTTTTTCCGAAGTTTTAAAAGTCCCATAACGTTTAGTTTTTGTTTACATGTATTTTTTCTCCAATAAATACATACAAATCAATAATAGCACCAAAACTAAAATTAGGATTTTTGTGGACATGGCGCCCCTAACCTTGGTTTTTGTATTGCTGGCCCTTCGCCATTTTGAAGCGAAATCCCTAGTATCAGAATCGTTTTCGGCGTCAGAATTTGTTCCGTTTTCTTTTGAAAAACGAGGCTGATAATTAAAGGTTTTATGTTTGCGTTGTTTGAACAAAATTGAGCATGGCTTATCTTTCAAAAGTACTTAAAAATGGGCAGAAAACCGGGATTGGACTGCTAAAAAATGTTAACAATTAAAGCGGGAAGCCTGGCGCATATAGACGTAAGCTCTCTGCTATACGACTCTCTCGCAAAGGCGCGAAAACGCAAGTGTACTTGGACTTGGGGTTTGAAATTCCAAATCACAAAAGACTAAATTCCAATATGAAAAACCACAACGGCAAACCCCAAGACGGAAATTTTCAATCAGCACCAATCTGAAACTTAAAACAACTTAACTATTCTTGCGTAATTCGGCCATTTTAATAGCGGCGATGGCGGCTTCGGTGCCTTTGTTGCCGTGTTTACCACCAGAACGCTCTATGGATTGCTGAATATTGTTATCGGTAAGCACGCAGAAAATAACGGGTACATCGTGAAGCACGTTCAAATCTTTGATGCCTTGGGTAACGCCTTCACAAACAAAATCGAAATGTTTGGTTTCTCCCTGGATTACACTACCAATGGCAATAACGGCATCAACAAATTGCTCCTGCATTTTTTTACTGCCGTAAATCAGTTCGAAACTGCCCGGCACATCCCAACGGATGATGTCTTCCGCTTCAACACCATTATCTATCAACGCGCTATATGCGCCTTCAAAAAGCCCTTCGGTAATGGTATCGTTCCATTCTGAAACAACAATCCCAAACCGAAAACCTTTCGCATTTGGGATTGTGTTTTTATCGTATTCTGATAAATTTTTATTTGCCGTAGCCATTTTAAAATAATTTTAAACGGACATTATTTACTTGCCAATACCTGTGCTTTTCCTATAAACACTTCTACTTTTGAAGCTTCGGTAGAATTTGAATAATCGTCTTTTATTCTTTCGAAATATTTCAACGCTTTATCGGCCTGTCCTAAATCCAAAGCAATCGTTCCCGCTTTGAATAAGTACATGGGCGTGGTGTATTCGTTATCGCGCATTTCGGCCGCTTGTTCGTAATACCCCAAAGCATCTTCAGGTTGGTTTAACTGCACAAAGGCATCACCAATATTTCCTTTGGCTAATGGCGCCAAAATTTCGTCATCGCTCTTAAAATCGCTCAAATACTCTACCGCTTTTTGGTAGTCTTTCAACCTTAAGTAGGCCGTACCGGCGTAATAAGTCGCTAAGTTTGCAGATGCAGTTCCGCTGTATTCCTCAATAATATCCAGCATCCCGAATTTACCTTCACCACCGTTCAATGCTAAGTTGTACAACGAATCTTTTGCTGTAGCAGCACCAGAAACCGCTTGGTCGAAATACTTTTGCGCTTGGAACATATCGTTCATCGCATTGGCTTGCTTGGGCTTAGAAATAAATTCTTTGTACCCTAAAGACCCTAATACCACCAAGGCCACAACGCCAATGATGATAAAAATATATTTTTGGTTTTTGGCTACAAAATCCTCCGTTTTTGATGCAGTTTCATCAAGCGTGTTAAAAACTTCAGCAGTTGTTGATCCTTCTTCAATATTCTCTTCTTTCTCTACTTTGGTTTTTGGTTTGTAACCTTTCTTCTTGTAAGTTGCCATGTATTCAGTATAGATTAATGTGGCGCAAAAATATAATTTTTCTTCATAA
>CAZZDI010000067.1:12548-13711 GCA_964653155.1 uncultured Flavobacteriaceae bacterium
AAGCCTATTTATTTGATATTTTTCAATAATTTGCAGTTCTTTTTGGGCTTTAACCGCCCAAGTGCCCTTTAAGTTGCTTTTTCTATGATTTTAAAATCGCTTTCCCTTTTAAACTATAAAAATTTCGATAGTAAATCGTTTGTTTTCAACGATAAAATAAATTGTATTGTGGGTAATAACGGCATTGGAAAAACCAATGTGCTCGATGCGATTTACCATTTGTCCTTCGGAAAAAGCTACTTCAATCCTATTGCGTTGCAAAACATTAAACACGACGAAGATTTTTTTGTCATCAATGGCGATTATGAAAAGGAAGATAAAACCGAAAAAGTGGCCATTAGCCTAAAACGCGGACAAAAAAAAGTGATAAAGCGTAACGGAAAAGCTTACGATAAATTTAGTGAACATATCGGGTTTTTGCCGCTAGTCATTATTTCGCCGGCCGACCGCGATTTAATTATTGAAGGCAGTAGCACACGCCGAAAGTTTATTGATAGCGTGATTTCGCAAAGCGACAAAAACTACCTAAACCAACTGATCAATTACAACAAAGTGCTGGCGCAACGCAATGCCCTTTTAAAATATTTTGCGCTGAACCACACCTTTAACAAAGATACTTTGGAGGTTTACAACAACCAACTTACCGAGTACGGTACCATTATTTTTGAAAAGCGCGACGGGTTTTTAAAGGAGTTCATCCCCATTTTTAAATCGCGCTACCAAGCCATTAGCAACGGCAACGAAGTGGTGGATTTGGAATACCATAGCCCACTGTTTGAAGGCGACTTAAACGCGCTTTTAATGCAATCCATTAACAAAGACAAGGCTTTGCAGTACACCAGTGTAGGCATCCATAAAGACGATTTGAACTTCAATATTGAAGGGCACCCCATTAAAAAATTTGGCAGCCAAGGGCAGCAAAAATCGTTTTTAATTGCTTTGAAATTGGCACAATTCGATTTTATAAAAGCGCAAAGCGGCGTGAACCCCATTTTATTGTTGGATGATATTTTTGACAAACTGGACGAAAACCGTGTGGCACAGATTATAAAATTGGTGGACGATGAAAATTTCGGTCAGTTATTTATTAGCGACACCCATGCCGACCGTACCGAAAACGCCGTAAAACAAGTGCATCAAAGTTATGAGATTTTTAAGTTGTA
>CAZZDI010000068.1:0-13586 GCA_964653155.1 uncultured Flavobacteriaceae bacterium
CAGCAGTTTTAGGGGCTCTTTTGGGTGGTTTTTCCATCCATTGGATGGGCGTTCCAAAAACCTTGTGCTTAATTTTTATTTTAGTAAGCATTTCTTTCGGGCTTTCGTTTTTAATCAAGAAGAAGCCCATTTTAAATCCTAAAATTGGAGAACCGGTTAAGGAAAGTTTAAAAGTGGGTGTGCGTTTTGTGTTTAGCAATAAAGTTATTTTAGGCGCTTTAACCTTAGATATGATTGCTGTTTTGTTTGGCGGAACGGTGGCCCTGTTGTCCGTTTTTGCTCAAGATATTTTAGAGGTTGGATCGAAGGGTTTTGGAATCTTAAACGCTTCAATTTCATTGGGAAGCATCCTGAGTATGTTTATGACGACTTACATGCCCATTAACAAAAATGCTGGAAAAAAGCTATTGGCCACTATTTTTGGTTTTGGGCTCTGCATTATTGCTTTTGGCCTGTCTAATATTTTTTGGATAAGTGTAGTGGCACTGTTTTTAAGTGGTGCCACCGATGGGGTTTCCATGGTAATCCGGCAAACCATTTTGCAGATAAAAACGCCAGATGAGATGCGCGGTAGGGTATCGGCGGTAAACTCAATGTTTGTGGGCTCCTCGAATGAATTGGGGGCTTTTGAAAGCGGGCTGGCAGCCAAATTAATTGGCCCTGTAGCTGCTGTGGTTTTTGGAGGAACAATGACCTTAATTACTGTTGCCGCCATTGGGGCCAAAAACCATACTTTAAGAAATTTGGATTTGACTAAAGAAATAGAGGCGATTGAGGGAGAATAGTGTTATGGGGGCAGTTCTGGGGTGTTTTTCTGAAATGAAGCGGAAGAAAAATGTTCCCGACAGCTATTGGAAGAGTGCGCCCGTTAAACGATAACGATATGTTCTTGGGAACACATCTCGATACAATTCTTCATTCTTCAGAATCACTCGATGTGAAGAAGTCTTTAAGCTCCATAGTTTCACCGTTAAAAACGCCATAGGTGAAATAAGAAATCCAATCGCCCAAGTTGATGTATTTTGAGCGTTCGTTAAGGTCGATGTTCAGTGGTAAATGGCGGTGGCCAAACACAAAATAATCGCGGTGTTTGTCTTCGAGTTTACGCTTGCAGTATTGCACGAGCCACTCGTTTTCCTCACCTAAAAATTGCGTATCCTCATCACCAGAAATCAACTTGTTTTTTACCGAAAGGTACTGTGCCATGCGCACGCCCAAATCGGGGTGCAGCCAACGGAACAGCCATTTGCAAAACGGGTTGGTGAACACCTTTTTCATGCGTTTGTAGCCTTTGTCGCCCGGGCCCAAACCGTCGCCGTGGCCAATAAAAAAGGTTTTGTTGTTAAAGGTAAATTCTTTGGGTTTGTGGAATACGGGAATATTCAGTTCTTCTTCAAAATAGCCGTTCATCCAAAGGTCGTGGTTGCCCACAAAATAATAAATGGGAATGCCCGAATCGCTAATTTCGGCGAGTTTGCCCAGGGTGCGGGTAAAGCCGCGGGGCACAACGGTTTTAAATTCCATCCAAAAATCGAACATATCGCCAAGCAGGAAAATAGCAGCGGCATCGTGTTTTATCTCGTCTAGCCAAGCCACGAATTTTTTTTCGCGAGGGCGGGACGCTTCGGGCGTTGGTGCCCCTAAGTGGTTATCGGAAGCGAAATATATTTTTTTTCCTTCTGGAATTTGCATGTGGTAAATATAAGTTAATTCCTGTATTTCGACTATGCTGCATATAAATTTGGTAAGAATCCCGGTCTTTGACTTTTATAGTGGAAAAAGTCCATTGCCAAAGTCTGGTACAAAGCAAATACGTGCGTTAGGGATTGAAGCAAGCTACCGTGTAGCGCGTAAAGCCCGACCTGAAAGGTAACGCCCTAATTATTGTCGTACGCAAACCATTCGGCAAACGAGGTTTCGGTTTCCTGTAGTTTTAGGCTGTGCAGTGTAATGTGGTTGGGTAGGCGTCTGCTTATTTTTTTTGCAAAATCGAGTACCATCATTTCGCTGGTGGGCTGGTAATCGACCAACAGAACGTTGTGGCCGCGGTCTTCCAGCTCTTTGGCCAGCTCGACGTGCGGCGTGTTTTTGTTGAACACCGTGGCGTGGTCAAAAACGTTTACAATTTCTTCTTTTACAATTTTTTTGAGGTCGCCAAAATCAATGACCATACCATATTTTACGTTCGATTTGTCGGTTATAGGCTTACCAATAACGGTAACGAAAAGTTTGTAGCTGTGGCCGTGCACGTTTTTACATTTTCCGTCGTAGCCGTAAAGGGCGTGGCCGGTTTCAAAATCGAATTTTTTGGTGATGCGGATGTTGTTGCCCATAGGGGATAAAAAATTATGCTGCAAATATATTGATTTTGTTCGAGCAATTGATTTTTACATTACATTTGCCCGCTTTTTTGCTCGATATTCGAGATTTAAATGCACCGAAGTTGTTCAATTTAAAATATATACAGTTTTTGGTTTTAACGGAATGAATCCACTTTTTGAATCTGTAGGTTTTGAAGAAAACCCAGTTTACGAGCAATTGATTGCCGATATTGGGAAACAGCAATATAGTATTGTTGAAAATTTCTTCACTCAAGATGAGGTTGCGTTGTTAAGGCAAATGTTGCAGCAAAAGCACGAAGCCGATGCTTTTAAAAAAGCAGCCATTGGCAACCGCGTAAACGAGACTATTGAAACATCCATTCGGGGCGATTTTATTTTGTGGATGGACGAAAGCAAAGCGAATAGCACCGAGCAATTATTTTTCAATAAAATAAACCATTTGGTGGATTACCTAAACCGTACTTGTTTTTTGGGTATTTTACAAAAGGAATTCCATTATGCGCTTTACCCCAAAGGGACGTTTTATAAACGGCATATCGATACGTTCCAGAACGACGACAGGCGGAAACTCTCGTTGGTTTGTTATTTGAATGAAGAAGATTGGTTGCCGGAAAACGGCGGTGAACTGGTGTTGTATTTGAATGAAAACGGCACCGAAACAGAAAAGGTGATTTATCCATTTCCGGGGCGGATTGTTATTTTTGAAAGCCAAATAATTGAACACGAAGTGAAGCCCGTAAATACGAAGCGTTTAAGCATTACAGGGTGGTTGAAAACCCGATAGATTATCGGCGGCCTCTGTACCGGTTGTAAAAATAAATGACGATAAGCACTATGGCCAAGATTAAAAAAAGTCTGTTGCCCATTATTCTTTATTTATTTTGTTCTTGTTGTATCTATAAATTAGGTAAGCTATGGCCACCAAAACCACAAACGGCAGAATGGTACCAATAAAAACGCCAATTTCGTAGCCTTTGCCCGGAGCGTTGGCAATTTTCTCTTTTATGGTTTCAATATCCTGAATGGCGGTGATTAATGGCAAAATAATGATGTTTTAAGCAAAGTTATTGTTTTTGGGCCAATGGTAAAAAAGTCTTTCGGAATTTTATAATAAGCGGAATGCCGCGGGCCAGCATCCAAAAAGCCATGGCAATAAAAATGGCGTGCAGTTTATAGCCCAATCCATCGAGTGCAAATAGAATGGGAATAAATACGATAAAGGTTGAAAATAGCAACACGTTACGGAGGTATTTCATTTTTCCGAGGCCCTTAAACATGCCGTCGAAAATAAATGCTAAAGTACATAGTGGCTGCATGGCCAATATAATCCAAAAGATATTGTAAAAGGCTTCTAATACTTCGGGTTCTTTGGTGAAAATGCGCCCAATGGGGTAGTAAAAAATAGCCCCGACAATGGCTAGAATGATGCCGATAATCAATCCGTATTTAATCAGTTTGTTGCTCAGTTCAATTAAAGAGCTGTATGCTTCGGCACCAAAAAGCTTTCCTGAAAGGATGTTTCCTGCCCCGGCGTACCCGTCAACCACAAAGGCTCCGAAAAACCATAAATTAATGGCAATGGTATAAGCGGCAATGTAATTGGCGCCGTAACCAGTAGCAAAGGAACTGGCAAAATATAAAGTGACATTGAGTGCCACGGTACGCACAAATAAATTAAGAATCATAAAAATAAAACGCCTCATTTCTGGATTGAAAGGCAAACTCACTTTTAAAGGAATAGTGGTTTTTTTCAATAAAAAGTAAGCCGATAGGCCCGCCATGAGTATTTGGGCAATAACGCTGGCATAGGCCGCGCCCTCAAGATTTAGAGGAGCAATATAGCCATCGATACCATAGACCAAAATGACGTCTAATATAATATTTACAGTCGCGCCAATAATAGCGATAATCATGGGGTGGTAGGTGTTTTGCAGTCCGCGGAAGGCACCAAAAACGGCTATAGTAAATAAAGTAAACGGAAACCCGAGCACCCTAATTTTGTAATAAACCACTGTGTAGTCTAAAATTAAACCAGAAGCGTTGTACAGTTTGAAAATGTATTGTGCAAACGGATAGGTGGATGCAATGATCAACAGACTTAATGAGGTGATGATGAAAATAGACTGAGCTGGCAAATCTTTAATTTGCTCTAATTTATTGGCGCCAAGGTATTGTGAAACCAGCGATGAAATAGCACTTCGGGTTTGTCCCAACACCCAAATGAGCATAGACAAAAATGTGGAAACGATGCCCACGGCTGCTAAAGATTCGGTGGCGTTAAATTCAATATGCCCCACAATAGCCGCGTCCGTCATCGATAAAATGGGTTCGGCTATTCCCGCAATTAATGCCGGAATAGCCAGTTTGTTGATGTGTTTTAAGCTAATATCGATGCTCATGCTGAGGGTTTTCCTGAAGTCAAAGGTATTTTAATTTTATGTTTTACCCTTTTTCGAAATCGGTTATTTTAATTTTTGTTGGGCGGTGGAAATAATTTAATCCATTTTGTGCAGCAAACAGGATAATTGTATATATTTGCCCTTCAAAATTAAAATTGCGCTAAGCATTATAATTTTGAAGTGAACAACTGTAATGGGGATGTAGCTCAGTTGGCTAGAGCGCTTGACTGGCAGTCAAGAGGTCGGCGGTTCGAGTCCGCTCTTCTCCACAAAAAAAAGCTTCCAAGTAATTGGGAGCTTTTTTGTTTTACAGGCAATAATCCGTAGTCACATTTTTTTATATTAATTTATACCGTTATATTTAAAAACTAATTAATTAGTATAAATATGAAATGGTTTTGCTTCAAAATTTTAGCTTTTCTTCTTGTTTTGTTTTCCTGTAATAAAAAAATTTTTCAAAAAAAGCAATCGGTTGCGTTAAATGATTATGCTACATTCCATTGGTTTAAATATGAAGGAAAAGATAGTGTTTTCAATAAGCCGATTCCTGAAAACTATTACGTAAATCCCATTTTGGCTGGTTTCTATCCAGACCCCAGTATTTGTACTGCAAACGGTAAATTTTATTTAGTCACTTCAAGCTTTTCCTATTTTCCTGGAATTCCCATTTTTGAAAGCACCGATCTTATTAACTGGAAGCAAGTGGGCCATGTAATTACAAGAAAAGAGCAAGCAGATTTTTCAAACCAAGGCGTATCAAAAGGAATGTTTGCCCCCACCATTAGGTATAATAATGGTACGTTTTATGTAATTTGTACTAATGTAGGCGGCATAGGGAACTTTATTGTTACGGCCAAAAAACCAGCCGGCCCATGGTCCAACCCAATTGCAATTCCTGAAGTTAATGGTATAGATCCCGACATTTTTTTTGATGACGACGGAAAAGTTTACATTACCCACAATGGCCCACCGCCCAATAATATTTCCTTACACGATGGGCACCGAGCCATTTATATGCTTGAATACGATTTAAAAAACCGAAAAGTAGCCAGCGAACCTAAACTTTTGGTTAACGGTGGTACCGATATGACCAAAAAACCGGTTTGGATAGAAGCTCCCCATATTATAAAAGAAGGGAGGTTTTATTACTTAATCTGCGCAGAAGGCGGCACGGGCTACAACCATTCTGAAGTGGTATTTAGAAGCAAAAATGTTTTTGGGCCTTACACAAGCTACCAAAACAACCCAATCTTAACCCAGCGCCACCTCCCCAAAGAACGAAAAAATGCAATAACAACAACAGGCCATGCCGATTTTGTTAAGCTTCCCAACGGTAGTTGGTGGTCGGTGTTTTTAGGGTGCAGACCTTATGGGGATGATCTATACAACACGGGGCGCGAAACTTTTTTATTGCCTGTTACATGGAATAGTGGTTGGCCACAAATTGTGGGCGGAAATAATGCCATTCCAGTTTTCAACAAAAAGCCAAATTTGTCACCTTCAATCGAGGCCACAAAACCTACTTCGGGCAATTTTACTTTTATAGATCATTTCAAAAATAAAAACCTTGAATTGGAATGGAATTTTTTACGGACGCCACAAGAACAATGGCACCAAACAGGAGATGGTTTTTTACAACTAAAACCCCGTAAAGCCTCTATAAATAACAAATCTACCCCTTCATTTTTAGGAAAACGTCAACAGCACCAACAATTTGAGGCTTCAACAAGATTAACATATCAAGTTACAGATACCATGCAAACTGCCGGTTTGGTTGCTTTTCAAAACGAAGAACATTACCTGTTGTTGGGAAAACGTTTAAACAGCAACGGGCAAGCAGAGGTTTATCTTCAAAAAAAATCATCAACTCTAAACCCAAACAACACCAGCATAGTGGCCAAGCAAACTTTAAAAAACAATAAATCTGATTTGTTCTTAAAAATTGAAGGAGAAAAGCGATATTATAATTTTTACTTCAAAACCGAAGAAAACCAGTCGTGGCAAACACTTGCACATCATGTTGATGCTTCTATTTTGAGCACCAAAATTGCAGGTGGTTTTGTAGGAACTTATTTGGCCATGTACACATCATCTCACCATTTTTAAAATTCAAAAAAATGAGAATATTTACCCTGTTGTTAGCCATTTTGTTGATTACTGTGTCTTGCGAAAATCCTCAAAGCGGAGAATATTTGCCCCAAACAAGAGAACGGATTTTAATAAATGAACATTGGAAGTTTTTTAAATACGAAAACCCTTCGGAAGCCGATAGCTTAATTTATGATGTCCGTCCAAAAATAGTACAAGTTAATGATAGTAAAGATGCCGATACACCAGCAACCGAGGCCGAAAAAATGGAAGCATCAAAAAAGGCACTAAAACCTTATATTTTACCAACTGCCAATCCGTTTATAAAAGATACTTCTAAACATTACAAGCGCCCCCAAGGAAACCCGGGCAAAGACTTTCTGTTTGTTCAAAACAATTTTGACGATAGCCAATGGGAACCCGTTAACCTGCCCCACGATTGGGCTATAGAAGGTTCCTTTCAAGAAGGGTGGGATGCCGAGGTAAGTGGTGGTATGGGCCGATTGCCCAGTAACGGTGTAGCTTGGTACAGAAGAAAATTAGACATTAGTTCTGCCGATAAAAATAAAATGGTTTATTTGGATGTTGACGGTGCCATGTCGTACGCCATGGTGTGGCTAAATGGCCATTTAGTAGGGGGCTGGCCTTATGGGTATAACGCTTTTCGGTTAAACTTAACGCCATATCTTAATTTTAACGGTATCAATCAATTGGCCATAAGAATGGATAATCCAAACCATTCGGCACGTTGGTACCCGGGAGGTGGGCTTTACAGAAATGTATGGTTAACAAAAACAAACAAAGTGCATGTGGCGCATTGGGGCACTACCGTTACCACTTTAAATGTTGATGAGGCATCTGCGAACATCAATTTCAAAATTAATATTGACAACCATTCTGAGGTAAGTGCAGAAGTAAAAACCATCACAAAAATTTACGAATGGCATCCTAAAGAAAATTTAACACAACCCATTTTAAACATTGAAAGCGAACCCATTTTAGTTCCAGCAGGAAAAAAAGAGCATATTACAAGTCAAACAACGCTTAAAAACCCGAAACTTTGGGGGCCGCCACCAACGCAAACCCCTAACCTTTATAAATCAATAACTTTAGTTTATTTATCTGGGAAGTTGGTTGACGAGTACCAGACCACTTTTGGCATTCGAGATATAAAATTGGATCCCAACCAAGGTATTTTAGTCAACAATCAATTGGTGAAAATACAAGGCGTAAATGAGCACCACGATTTAGGGGCACTCGGTGCGGCATTTAATGTGCGCGCTGCAGAACGAAAACTGGAAATTTTAAGGGAAATGGGGGTGAACGCCATACGCATGGCCCATAACCCGCCAGCTACCGAATTGTTAGATCTTACAGATAAAATGGGTTTTTTGGTGGTTGATGAAGTTTTTGATTCTTGGGAACGAAAAAAAACACCTCACGATTTCCATTTGATTTTTCCGGAATGGCACGAAGCCGATGCGCGAGCTATGGTGCGTCGAGATAAAAACCACCCTTCGGTAATTATTTGGAGTTATGGCAACGAAGTGGGCGAGCAATTTACAGGTGAAACCGGTGCCGCCATTGGAAAAACATTGCACAACATTGTAAAAGACGAAGACCCCACACGCCCTACTACTTGTGCTATGAATTGGGCAAAATCAGATATGCCATTTTCAGAAGTTATGGATGTTATCAGTTTTAATTACCAAGGCGAAGGTATTAGGCAGGACGCTATTTTCGATACGGTTACCAATCGCATAAAAACCAAACCGCAATACGAACCTTTCCATAAAAAATATCCAAATAAGGTTATTTTAAGTAGCGAAACGGCTTCGGCAGCCAGTAGCCGTGGCGTTTATCTGTTTCCGGTTACCGATAAAAGCAGTTCGCCCATTCGCGATGGTATGGGAGGCGATTCTAACATAAAACAAGTTAGTGCTTATGAGCTTTATGCGGTCGATTTTGGTTCGACGGCCGATAAAGTTTTTAAATCTTTAGATACCTATCCGTACTCGGCCGGAGAGTTTGTTTGGACCGGTTTTGATTACCTGGGCGAGCCCACACCGTATTACGAATGCAGGAGCTCTTATAATGGTATTGTTGATTTGGCGGGTTTTCCAAAAGACCGATATTTTCTTTATCAATCCAGGTGGCGTCCCAATTTGCCCATGGTACATATTTTGCCCCACTGGAACTGGCCAGACAGAATTGGTAAAATTACTCCCGTTCATGTTTTTACTTCGGGCGACGAAGTTGAACTTTTTCTCAACGGAAACTCTTTGGGCAAAAAGAAAAAAGAAAAGTTACAGTACCGTTTACGTTGGGACAGTGTAACCTACCAGCCCGGCGAACTCAAGGCTGTTGCCTACAAAAACGGTAAATTATGGGCAGAAACTATTGTGAAAACAACAGAAAAAGCCAATAGCATTTTGGCTGAGGCAGATAGAAATAATATTCATTCAAACGGAAAAGATTTATCGTTCATCACCGTAAAAATCACCGATAAAAATGGGTTAACCGTTCCTACGGCCAATAATTTAATTGAATGTACCATTGAAGGCCCCGGAGAAATTATTGCTACAGATAATGGCAACCCCTGCGACATGACGGCATTCACCTCAAAACAACGCCATGCCTTTAATGGATTGGCTCTGGTGGTTGTTAGGTCTAAATCTGAAAGTGGAAGCATAAAAGTGAACATATCATCTAAAGGATTGGAACGAAGCCAAGTGGTTATAAACAGCAAATAATGCAAAACCGAAAGGCTTTTGGGGAAACCGTACACATATCCTTGGTTTTTAATTACCTTTGTGCATCTTAAAAATGCGTTTATGATCTATTCGATGACAGGCTACGGAAAATCTGTATTGCAGCTCCCCACAAAAAAAATAACCATTGAGTTAAAATCGCTTAACAGCAAAAACCTAGATTTAAATGCCCGGATGCCTTCCGTTTACCGGGAAAAGGAATTGGCCATACGAAAAAAGCTTGCAGATAAGTTGGTTCGCGGAAAAATAGATTTTTCAATATACGTTGAGGCCACGGCCGAAGATACATCGTCGCAAATCAACACCCCGGCCGTCAAACAATATATGGCCCAGTTAAAAGAAGTTGTAGATGCCAACGAGCTGGATCTTTTAAAAATGGCCATAAGGTTTCCAGATGCGTTAAATACCGTAAGGGAAGAAATTGATGAAAATGAATGGAAAACCATTGAAGCCGAAATTACCAAGGCAACAAACGAACTGGTACAGCACCGGCTTGATGAAGGCAAAGTGCTGGAACAAGATTTTAACGAGCGTATAATCGCCATCGGTTCCATACTCGACCAGGTTGTTGCCATGGATCCAGAGCGGGTCAAGGCGGTTAGGGAACGTTTGCTTAAAGGAGTTGAAGAATTAAAGGAAAAATACGACGAAAACCGTTTCGAGCAAGAATTGGTCTATTACATCGAAAAATTTGATATTACAGAAGAAAAAGTACGATTAAAAAATCACCTTGACTATTTTACGGAATCGATAAATTCAAAAGATTCCAACGGAAAAAAACTAGGGTTCATCAGTCAGGAAATGGGTAGGGAAATCAACACCATTGGTTCAAAAAGTAATTACGCAGCCATGCAGCAATTGGTGGTGCAGATGAAAGACGAACTCGAAAAAATAAAGGAACAGTTACTCAACGTGCTTTAAAAACAACAAAATTGGCAGCAGAACAAAATAAAAAACCAGGCAAACTTATTGTGTTTTCGGCTCCTTCGGGCTCCGGAAAAACCACCATTGTTAGGCACCTGCTGGGTTTAGAAGATTTGAACCTTGAATTTTCCATTTCAGCTACTTCAAGAGAAAAACGAGGCACGGAAGAACACGGTAAAGACTACTACTTTCTATCGGCTAAAGAATTCAAAAACAAAATCAAAAACGATGAGTTTTTGGAATGGGAAGAAGTGTACCGCGATAATTTTTACGGCACTTTAAAAACCGAAGTAGAACGTATTTGGGCACTGGGCAAAAACGTTATTTTTGATATTGATGTGTCTGGTGGACTGCGCATTAAACGAAAATACCCAGAAGAAACCTTGGCTATTTTTGTGAAGCCGCCCAGTGTTGACGAATTAAAAATCCGTTTGAAAAAACGCAAAACCGAAAGCGAGGACAAAATAAACATGCGTGTAGCCAAAGCCTCTGCCGAGTTGGCCACAGCTCCGCTTTTTGATACTATTATTATTAATGATAACCTGGACCATGCTTTAGAAGAAGCCCATAGAAAAGTCAGTGATTTTATAAATTCTTAAATCCAGCCATTTTGAAAATAGGATTGTTTTTTGGCTCATTTAACCCCATTCATATCGGGCATTTGGTTATTGCCAACCATATGGCCGAATACAGCGACCTTGACCAAGTGTGGTTTGTGGTTACACCGCACAATCCGTTTAAAAAGAAAAGCACCCTTTTAGACAATTACCAACGTTTGGAAATGGTCTATCTAGCCACTCAAGATTACGATAGCCTAAAGCCCAGTGATATCGAGTTCAATTTACCACAACCCAATTATACGGTAAATACGTTGGCTCATTTGTACGAAAAATATCCTAAACATGAGTTTGCCTTAATTATGGGCGAGGACAATTTAAAAAGTTTCCATAAGTGGAAAAACTACGCGGTTATTCTGGAAAACCATCACATTTATGTGTATCCAAGAGTTTCAGAAAACAATCCCGATAGCCATCCAGAAGAATCCCAGTTTAACGACCACAAGAAAATTCATTTTATTGATGCGCCAATTATGGAGATTTCCTCAACTTTTATCCGTAAAAGTATAAAAGGCCGTAAAAATGTTAAACCCTTATTGCCACAACACGTTTGGAAATATCTGGACGAAATGAATTTTTACAGGTAAGGATTAGTTTCTAGTGTTAAGAGGTTTTGATTTCTTTGTTTCTGTAGTTCTTAAAAGAATATGTGTTTGACGTTAAAGTAGTATAAAATAACGTTGACTTTTTTTGTTTTATAAGTTTATAGAAGTAATCTGCGCTTTGTCGAAAAATAAAAATCTTACCAAGGCTTCTGTCTAAATTTGGCCAATCTTTATTAAATAAAAGAGGGTTTTAATTTAATTTTTTATTGCTATGAAAAACAGAAAGTTTACAAACATGGTGAGTGGGTTGATTATGGTATTGGCTTTAACTTTATCGACCAATATTTATGCTAAAGGGCCTGGTGATCGCCATGATAACGATAGAGGAAAAGGACATGATAACCATCAAGGTAATGGTTATGGCCACCATAAAGATAAAGACAAGGATAAAGGAAAAGATAAGAATAAGGGAAAAGGAGACAGGGGTAGAGGAGAAGATTCTGTTCCTTTAGATGGAGGTTTAAGCGTACTTTTGCTTGGAGCGGCAGCTTTCGGTGTTAAAAAGCTGCGTGATAAAAAGTAATAAAAGCCAAAATAATTTGGATCTCTAGTGAGGGTGCCCAAATACAAATGTTAAAGGGTTCAGCTTAAAAAGTTGAACCCTTTTTTCAATTCAAGACGGGTAGAAAATGGTGGTTTTAGGTAATGTTTCAATTCTACCCTTAACTTATCGTATCAACGTTGTTTCCTAGGTTTCGATAGTCAATGTTCTCGTTCGGGTTGGTACCGTTTAGAAACTCTTCAATATTGGTGTAACCGTCGCCATCGGTATCTAGGGCCCCGTCTTCTGGGTTGTTGGGGTCTAAATTGTGGGCTTTTTCCCATGCATCGGGCATGCCATCGCCATCACTATCTTTTTCAACTTTTTTAGGATCAAAAGTCAGCTCTGGATATCCACCAACTTCGGCAATATCTTTTATAATGCCTGTTTCGGTCATAGGTTTTCCTGTCCTTACCATTTCAGTAACACGAGCATCAACAGCATCGCGCTTTGGCAACGTAGCCCCAGCTTTTGCCAAAACGGACTCGAAGGCCTGGTGTGCGGTTTCATGCGGCGATACTGGCCAGCCTTCAAAAGCCGTATTAACGCGGGCAAGTTCTTCAGGTCCTTTTATGCCGGCCCAATTATTATTGGTGATTTTTTCGTTTCCATACATAACGTTCCCGGCCACGTACCATTTCCCTGGCCGCTTTTCTGCTTTAGGATACCAATCGCCATCGGCCCAAGCATTGCCCGGTGAGTACATGTTTCGGCTTTCCACACGGGCAAAAACGGCTTTCATATTAGCGTTGGTTGCCGGCCCCGGTTTATAGTAATTGTTGATTACATTAATTAGTGATGTTTCGTCTCCGCCATCCATGGTACGGTGCCTCCAGTTGTAGATTACATTGTTTCGGAAATCGAACGGCCCCGACATGCCGATGGATGGGTTTCTAGCCGTATTGCTAGCAAAAAGGTTATGGTGGAACGTTGAAGGAATTCCGCCCCAAGTGCCTCCAAAGGCATGGCGTCTTGCATCAAGTGCTTCACTGGAAATGGTCCATTGGATGGTAATGTATTTGGAAGGGTCTTTAATTCTGGTAGTACCATCTAAAGACGGCCGCATGTGCCTGTAAAGTGAAATATTTTCATCCATTCCCCAGCTTGTAGAGCAATGGTCAATGATAATGTGGTGGTCTGGGTTCCCCCCAATATTATCGTCGCCTTGCCCGCCAAGAGGAACGCCACGGCGCACACGAATGTGGCGGATAATAACATTGTGCGTATTTATATTGAGTGTTCCTGCTAAACAAATACCATCGCCAGGAGCCGATTGCCCTGCAATGGTAATGTTGGGAT
>CAZZDI010000069.1:0-4091 GCA_964653155.1 uncultured Flavobacteriaceae bacterium
GTTCACAATTCGGTTAGCACTTTTTCTACTGGTTCACAGTGTTGACACAAATAAGATTTGAACTACAGCTGGTTTGGCTTTCGTCTTGAACAATGTTTAACAATTAAACTCATAATAAGAAATTAACGGGTTTGAGTTCATTCGGCGTTAAATGACATTTTTACTCTTTCTGTTCATAATAATTGTCGGGATTGAACTGGCAACAGGAGTTGAATAGTGCAACAGGTAGATTGGTTAAACCTGTGTTTTAAGCTGTGAAGCAAAGCTTAAGATTTTTGTTTTAGGGTTAACAATTTCCTTCTGTTCTTTTGGGAAACTAAGCTCATTTTTTTTAGGATGGAGGCTGTCCAATAAAAATAATATTAATTTAATTTTTCTATAACAGTCATCCATTGTATAAGCAATAGTTTTATCGGCAAAAATCTAAGCTATTTTAGTGCGATGAAGGAAGACAGAATGCTTTTTGAATGTGTTAAAAAAGACAACCAGCGGGCTTTGGAACAGCTATTTCAAAAGTATTATTTTAACTTGTGCCTGTATGCTAAAAAATATGTGGTGAGTACAGATTTGGCCGAAGAAGTAGTGGCCGATGTGTTCTTTAAAATTTGGCAAAACAGAAAGACGCTCCAAATCAATACGTCGCTAAAATCATATCTGTTTGTGGCGACTAAAAACCTGTCCATCAATGTTGTCAATAAAGCAAAAAGCGATTATTTAAAACAGGAAATCCCCGAAACAAGCACCGATTTTTCACATCTCAATACCGATGAATCTTTGCACTATAATGAGGTTAAAATACAAATAGACCAGATTATAGAAGAACTCCCGCCACAGCGAAAAATTATTTTTAAGCTCAATAGAATAGATGGGCTTAAGTACAAAGAAATAGCCGAAAAGTTGGGTATTTCGGTCAGTACGGTGCAAAAGCAAATGATTGAAGCCATAAAGCATGTGTCCCAATACGAATCACAATTTATAACGTTTGTTATTGCTTTTTGTTTGAGTTTTATTGACGTTTAGATAACGATTTGTTAATAAACTTCAATGGTAGATTGAGTGCTTCATTCTGGTCTTAATAGTAAAAGATCAAATGATATGAACGATGAAGTTTTTTACGAAATCGCTATAAAAAATTTAACAAATGAATCTTCCGAAGAAGAGAGGGCGCAGTTAAAACGATACCTTTTACATCCCGAATATCAAGACAAGTATGATGAGCTTGCCGATGTACTTAAAAACCACCCTGCCGAAGCTTTTCAAGAATTCAACCTTAATCGCGGGCTTAAAAAATTACGATATAAAATAAAGGAGAGCGATAATTTCTTTTCAAATAGAAAAATAATGGCCATTGCTGCATCGCTGGTTGTGTTGTTAGGATTGGGAATGCTTTTTAAAAATGATTTTTTCGTACCAAAACCTATTAATTATGTTTCTGTGGGCAGTATGGCAGGCCAACGTACAGAAATCCTTCTGCCCGATAGCTCGATAGTGTATTTAAATTCTGGAGCTACCATCCGTTACCCGGAAAAATTTGTAAGCAACCGCAGGGATGTGGAATTGAAGGGCGAAGCCTTTTTTAAAGTAAAACGGAACGTTGATAAACCTTTTACGGTTATTTCAGGGCATTTTAAAACTACCGTTTTGGGAACTTCATTCAGTGTGCGCAATAATGCTGAAAACGACTTTCAAGTAGCCGTAAAAACCGGAAAGGTTAAGGTTGAAAACAATATCACCAAAAAACAATTCATACTTATAAAAAACGCCCAGGTTGCTTTTAATGCTGAGGTTGGCGAACTGGAAAAATCTACTGTAAATGCCGAATATGTAACCGATTGGCATAAAAACCTGCTGCGTTTCGATGCGATTACCGCCAAAGAAGCTTTTAGCAAAATTGAAAAGTGGTACAATGTTAAAATTCGTTGTGAAGCTGATTCCATTTTAAATAGAAAAATACGGGCAGCTTACAATGATGAACCTCTTGAAAAGGTATTTAAAAGTTTGGAATTTATGATAGGCATAAAGTACGAAATTGAAAACGACACGATATTAATAAAATAAATTATAAGAATAAAAACGCAATCGAAAACAATTAAAAAAAACTGGAACTGTGTCACCAGCTCCAGCTTGTTAGAATTTTTAAAATCCTATTTACTAAAAAAGTAACACTAAATTATGAAATTAAATTTATACCAAAAAAGGAAATTTTTTTCCGCCAATGTTTTGGTGGTATTTATTGCGACCATCACATTTTTTGGGCTATCTACCCAATGTGTTTCAGCACAAAACAATCTTGAAGAAACTACAACACTTAAAGTAAAAAATGTAACCCTAAATCAGTTATTCAATCAATTAGAGAAAAACACACCGTATCGGTTTAGTTATTCAGACGATATACTAAATAACAAAAAGGTGTTCACCTATAATTTTACCAACCAGAAATTACAAACCATTTTAGACCAAATTAGTAAAGATGCCGAGTTAAACTACTTGGTAAGCGGTTCTACCATTACGCTAAGCGGTTTAAAAAAGGTAAAGGTTTACGGCCAAGTTAAAGACGAACAAGGCATGCCTTTAGTTGGAGTAAATGTTATTTTGAAAGGGACAAAAGCTGGAGTGCTTACCGATTTTGACGGAAACTATAGGCTACAGGCACCTGAAAACAGTACACTTCTGTTTTCTTTTATGGGAATGAATAGTGTTGAAACTTCAATCAGAAAAGGGGGGCTTTTCAATATCACCATGCAAGAGGATGTAGTTGCTATGGATGAAGTTGTGGTAACGGCATTGAATATTACCCGTGAGGAAAAATCTTTGGGATATTCTGTGGCCAAAATTGAAAGCGACGAAATAACCAAAACCGTTTCGGGAAACTGGCTAAACAGTTTAGGCGGTAAAGTTGCGGGGTTAACGTTCACTTCGGCAAATTCGGGGCCCAGTAGCTCCATTCGGGTGACTTTAAGAGGCGACCAATCGTTAAATTATGGTAATAACGAAGCGCTATTTGTTATTGATGGTGTGCCGGTAAATTCTGGGACAACGGCTACCCGAAGTGTTAGTAATTATGCACAAGCCGATGCACCTGTAGATTATGGCGATGGTATGAGTGATATTAACCCGGACGACATCGAATCGGTTTCAATATTAAAGGGGCCAGCAGCGGCGGCATTGTACGGTTCGCGTGCGGCCAATGGCGCCATTATGATTACCACCAAATCGGGCAAAAAAAATAAAGGTTTGGGCATTACGGTAAACTCTTCGGTAACTTTCGAGCAGGCTGGTTTTTTTCCGGATTTTCAAACGCAATTTGGTAATGGTTCCGATATGGGCGCTAGTGAATATTCAATTTGGAACCTTACGCCAGAAATGGCTCCAGACGGTGTAGAGCAACCTAGGCACTATTCGCGCTATACATTTGGGGAGGCATTCGATGCCAACAAAATGCGCTATCTGTATGCCTCTAAAAATTGGGATGATGATACCTACACCAAATTACCATGGGTATATCAAGACGATTGGTACACGGGCTTATTCCAAACCGGTGTTACAACAAACAATACGGTTAGCATTAACGGAAATAATGGCAAGGGAACATCAACACGTTTTTCGGTAACCGATTTTAAAAACGAATGGATTTTGCCTAACACGGGCTTTAATAGAAACACCGTTTCCCTTGCTATAAATACGCCTGTTTCAGATAAGATAAAATTGAACACCAAGGTTAATTATTACAAAAAGAAAAGTGATAATATGCCGGTTAGTGGTTACGACGAAACCAACCCCATGTACGCTTTGGTTTGGGGTTTCAATGTTAATAGTATCCAGGATTGGAAAGATGAGTATTTTAATGGGCGTTACAATTATGCTAACTGGAGTGCCGGTGGCGAAAATGGTATGGGGCTTGTGTTTCCTTCGGCAAACTCCTTTAATCCTTACCGAACCCTTTATGAAGCATTAAATGCACAAGATAAAAATCGGGTTTTTGGTAGCATTGGTTTAACTTTCGATTTGGTTAAAAACCTAACACTCGATTTGCGTTCTGGTTTAGATTGGTCTGACGAATACCGTACACAACGTAAACCGTACTACACGGC
>CAZZDI010000069.1:4191-13242 GCA_964653155.1 uncultured Flavobacteriaceae bacterium
AGCACATTATCCAGAGGTAATTGGTCGTATTTTTATCCATCGGTTTCGGCAAGTGTATTGTTAGATAAAACATTCAACTTTCAAGAAAATGCACCATGGGTAGATATGTTAAAGGCCCGTGTATCTTGGGCAAATGTAGGTAACGATACTTCGGCATATTCTCTAGATCAAGTGTATGGTACAACTTCGTATCCAGGAGGTTATACTTTGCCGGGAAATATTCCAGACCCGTTAATTCAACCCGAAAATGTAGAAAGCTGGGAGGCAGGAATTGAAGCCAAACTGTTTAAAAACAGACTGTCTTTTGATGTTACGGCTTACCATTCTTCAACCACCAATCAAATTGTTTCTGTTGATGTGGACCAAATTACCGGCGCAACGGGAATGACTATCAATGCCGGTGAAATTTCCAATAAGGGATTAGAGGTTTCTGCAAATTTTGTACCTGTAAGAACCAAAGATTTTAAATGGGATTTTGATGTAACTTGGTCCAAAAACATCAACAAATTAGTGAGTTTACAAGATGGTTGGGACCCTACGGTACCACTACAAACCGATATGGGAACTACCATTGGAAGCAGAACTTATGTGTATTCTTATGTAGGTGAAGAAATGCACGTTATTTATGGTCGTGGTTTTCAAAGGGCTCCGGAAGGCGCCACTTACATTGATGAAAATGGCGAAGAACAAGATGCTTCGGGCATGCACATTGTAAATTCTGAAGGCTATCCGGTGTTGGATAATTCTCCCGAAACCCGAATTGGTAACGTAAACCCAGACTGGCGTGCTGGTATGGTACAGCGTTTTAAGTATAAAAACTTAATGCTTTCGGCAACCTTTGCAGGGCAATTGGGCGGAAATGCTTTTTCGGTAACCAACTTTGCTTTGTCTTACCAAGGAAAACTAAACAACTCGGTTGAAGGGCGCTACGATGGTTTGGTGCACCCTGGTGTTAATGCCGTTGAAAACACCGATGGTTCTAT
This sequence comes from uncultured Flavobacteriaceae bacterium, assembly GCA_964653155.1. Classification (GTDB taxonomy): domain Bacteria; phylum Bacteroidota; class Bacteroidia; order Flavobacteriales; family Flavobacteriaceae; genus Flavisericum. The sequence goes on from CAZZDI010000069.1 coordinate 5,175, forward strand.
CACTTACACCAAAAACAACACGGTAACAAACAGTATTCAAACGTATTACAATACCTACGTTTGGAATCGTAACAATACCGAAATGAACACCTTCGATACTTCTTATTTAAAACTAAGGGAGTTGCGTCTAGATTATCAATTACCTGCAAAATTGATAAGCAAAATCGGGGCATTTAAAGATGTAAGTTTTGGAGCCTATGCTACCAATGTGTTCTGTATTACAGATTTTCCGCAGTACGATCCGGATACAGGTATGCTAAACGGCTCTAACATTTATAAAGGTATCGAGTCGATGACTTTCCCAATGACAAGAACTTACGGATTAAACGTTAAACTTTCATTCTAAAAACACTGTTATGACTTATTTAAGAAAACTAATAACCATCGGGTTGGTAAGCTTATTGTTTGCCTGTACTTCCGATTTTGAAGATATAAATACAAACCCAAACCGAACCAATGTGGGCGATATAAAAGCCAGCGGTTTGTTTGAGCCTTTACTTTACAACGGTATTAACGCTTGGCAAAACTATACTTGGTATTGGAACAACGAATTAATTCAGTTTACGGCATTTACGGGTGGTGGCACACGTCAAGAACACCGTTATTTTATTGGCGACCAAAACTGGCAAAGTGTATGGAATACCTATGCACGGTACACAAACAATGCGCTGCACATGTACGATTTAAGCGTTGCTCAAAACGACCAATCGTTGCAAGCGGTAGCCTTAACGTTAAAGGTGCTTTACATGTCCAATTTGACCGATATGTTTGGAGATGTGCCATATTCTGAAGCCTTTCGAGCACGCGAAGGCGGTACAACCGAACCAAAATTCGATTCGCAAAAGGAAGTTTATGAGCAAATGTTTGCTGATTTAGAAACTGCCAATAATTTGTATGCAGAAAATCCGGTATTTATAAAACCCGCTTTAGATGGGATGTATAACGGTAATATGGAGCAGTGGAGGAAATTCAATAATGCTTTGTACCTGCGTTTGTTGTGTCGTGTTAGCGGTCGTGATGAAATGGGTACGGCAACTAAAATGACAGCGATTTTAAACAACCCAAGTAAATATCCTTTATTCGAGTCGAATGAAGATAATGCTACGGTTCAATTCTCTGGTTCCGATCCTTACCGCAGCCAGTTTGCAAATACCAACGAAAACGGATTTACAAGTTCCGGTAGAAAATTGACCGAACAGTTAATTAAAATGACGGTTATTGCTGATGATTTTGGAAATCAAACCTACGAAGACCCCCGTTTGGCCATCTACGGAAAGAAAAACCCAAACTATTTGGTAAATGGTGTAAATGCTTGGAAAGGAACCATTGCAGGTTGCACCGAAACTGAGCAAAGTGCTGCAGATGCTGGAACATCGTGGTTAAACGCAGCAGTTTTTTGTAGAGCCGAAATGCCAGCAAGTTATATGGATTATGCCGAGGTACAGTTCATTTTAGCCGAAGCTGCTTTAAAAGGGAATATTGCTGGTGGCGAATTAGCAGCAAAAGAATACTACGAAAATGCTGTAACCGCTTCCATTGAAAAATGGGCAGAATTGGGGCAGTTTAGTGAAACTCCAGTGGAAATTTCAGCAGAAAATATTGAAGCATTTTTAGCTTCAGATTTGGCATCTTGGGATAACGCTACAAATAAGGCAGAACTTATTGCAAATCAAAAATTCTTAAGTCTATTCTGGATTGGAATGGAAGCTTACCACGAATACCGCCGTACGGGATATCCAGAATTAACCATTGGTCGTGGTACGGTGTTCAACGATTATGTATTGCCAACACGTTTTGCTTACCCCAATACAACAATGGCCACAAACAACGCCAATGCGCAAGAAGCATTAACGCGTATGGGTGGCGAAAACAATATGAAAACACCGGTTTGGTGGAGTAAACAAGCTATTGAAAGCGGAAACTAAAAATCAACAAAAAACATTGAAATAATGAAAACCCTAAATAAAATACATACAAGCAAAATATCGAGGTTGTTTGCATTAATAGCGCTGTTATTGGTGTCGGTTTCATGTAGTGATGATGAGGAAACTGTAGGCGAACCTTATTTTACAATTGAAGAAAATCCAACCGGATTGTCGGTCGATATTAACGGAATTACCCAAAGCTATGTAGTACGTTCCAATCAGTCCTGGGAAGTGCTAGCGCAAAACGAAGGCGAGTGGGTAAAAGCATTCCCCAATAAAGGTGATGATGACGGTATCTTTAAATTTATAGTAGAAGAAAACAACACGTTTGATGCAAGGGTGATGAATTTTGCTTTCATAGTAAATGGCGAAGAGCAACCCGCTTTATTTCGAGTTGAGCAAGAAGCCAATGTACCATTTATTACGGTTCAAAATGCTGAAGATGGTATCAGCGTAGCTTCTGCTGGCGGCAACTTTCAAATTAATTTAAGTACCAATGTTGAGTGGACTTACCAAATTACCAACGGCGATTGGATTCAAGACATTGAAACCACCGAAACATCGATAAAACTTTCCGCAGAAAAAAACAAAGGAGCCGAGCGTTCGGCAACTTTAACCGTGAGTTCTGCAAATCACCCGGCTTTAAGCAAAAGTGTTACCATCACGCAATTGGATGGAAGCATTGTTTTAGAAGAACATTTCGATTGGTTAACCTACGGAAGCACGATTTTTTACACTACATCTGGTGAAAAAAGAATGGATTCTTGGACGCAAGACGAAATGGATAGAGGCTGGACAAGCACACCAAATACAAGTTCGAGCAATCAGCAAGTGGTGTATGCCAGAACAGGTTTTGTAAAACTTGGAAAAACAGGTTACGGTGGCGATTTAATTTCACCAAAATTTTTAATTCTAGACGAAGAAACCAATGTTAAGGTTACGTTCAAAGCGGTACCATACCAAACCAAAGGGGGTACACAAGACGATAATATTTTGAATGTAGGTGTTATTGGCCCTGGAACGGCAAGTGTAGATGCGTTTACGATTAGCAATTGGCCAGATTATGATGCCGACCCTGATTGTACTGCCATTTGGGAAGATGCTTCGGCAACTTACACCTTTACAATTACTGGTGCGACTGCCGAAACCCAATTGCAATTACTTGGTGGCGATTTTGCCCTTGTTGGAGTTGGTAAAGGTAAAAACCGCATTTTCTTGGATGATATTAAAGTTGAAATTATAGATTAATGAGTCAATCACGAAGAAAATTCATTAAACTAAGTGGTTTAACAACGTTTGCAAGTATTAGCGGTTTGGGCTTTACTTTGCTTAATTGTGAAAGTAATGATGAGGTTGAAATTGATGGGAATAACGATTTAAATATTTCTGGTGTTTCAATTCCTTCGTCGTTAGATGTTAGCAGAGACGGACAAACCACATTAACGGGAAAAGGATTTAAAGTTGGAGATACAATTGAGTTTGTATCTTCAACTACTTCATTGAGTTTTTCAGCAACGGTTGTTGACGTTTCAGAGAGCACATTCACTTTTGCAATTCCAGCTAGTTTTGAATCGGGAAGTTATGCGGTTAGCGTTTTACGTGATAGCAATTCCTTACTGTTGGGTAATATTTTGTGCAACGTTATAGCCAACACCAATATCCCCGATGTTGCAGGCAAAAACATAAAAGGCGTCGTGTATTGCAATGGTGAAGGTATAGCTAATGTAACGGTTTCCGATGGTTACGACGTTACAGTTACCGATGCACAAGGGCGTTATTATTTAGCGTCACTTAAAAAAACAGGATTTGTTTTTATTTCCGTTCCCGGAAATTACGAAGTCACCAATGTAGGTAGGGCCCCTCAGTTTTTTAAACGTGTTAGCAACAGCACCGAAACCGTAGAACAAAAAGATTTCTCGCTCATTCAAGTGAATAACGATAATCATGTGGTGTTGCCTTTAGCCGATTGGCATTTGGCAAATAGAAATAACGATTTAGAGCAATTTACATCTAAAGTGTTGCCAGACATTAACAATACCATAGATAAATATTCAGCAAACGGAACAAAAGTGTATGCGTTAACCTTGGGCGATTTAACTTGGGATACGTATTGGTACAACAATAATTTCGGACTTAACGATTACGTGCCGTACATGAATAAAATTAACGCGCCCGTATTTAACCTTATCGGGAATCACGACAACGACCCATATTATGCCAACGATTGGGAAGCCGAAAATAAATACCGCGATATTATTGGGCCAACGTACTATTCCTTCAACTTAGGAAAAGTACATTATGTGGTATTGGATAGCGTGGAGTATATCAATTCAGGTGCATCTCAAGGCACTATTGGCAGCAGAAATTACAACGAGCGTTTAACCAACGATCAAATAGAATGGTTGAAAAAAGATTTGGCAGCCATTACCGATAAAAGTACGCCAATTGTGCTGGCAATGCATACGCCGTTATACAAACATCCGTCGTTAGATGCTAACGGAAATCAGGTAAATACCACCGATTTGTTAAACGCAAGCACCCTAAAAAATGCATTGAGCGAATTTGCAACCGTTCATGTTTTGTCTGGGCATACGCATGTTAATTTTTCGGTTGAAGATAATAACATCATGGAGCACAATACGGCTGCATTGTGTGCAACATGGTGGTGGACCGGTAGAAATGGTTATGCCAATAACCATATTTGTAAAGACGGAAGCCCTGGCGGATATGGTATTTGGGAGATAAATAACCGCGATATAAAATGGCGTTTTAAGGGGATTGGTTACGATGAAGATTACCAGTTTAGAACTTACGATGTTAATAGCATTCATATCACAGCGGCCAATTATGCACCAAATTCCAACGATGCCGATTTAGCTGATTATGCCGATGTTTATGCAAGCCCAAGCACAAACAACGATGTTTTAATAAACGTTTGGGGTTACGATTCACAATGGCAAATAGAAGTTTTAGAAGGCAATACACCGTTAGAAATTTCACGTGTAAGCGCTAAAGATCCGTTACATATTATTTCTTACGATGCTTTACGTTTAAATGCCGGAGCAACCCCAACCAGTGCGTTTGTAACGAATAAAACAGCTCACTTTTTTAAAGTTACGGCGGCAGCGCCAGATTCCACTTTAAGTATAAAAGTTACCGATAGATTTGGCAATATTTATACCGAAAATATGGAGCGACCAAAAGCACTAACCTTACATATGAAATAAAAAAAAACAAGAAAAATGAAATCATTATACATAAAACAAACGTTAACGGTTGCGCTTTTTGCAACTATCGGTTTTCAAGCCTTAGCACAAGAAAAAGTAACCGGTTATGTGTTTAACGATGCCAATAAAAATGGCAAAAAAGAGTCGAGAGAAAAAGGAATTGCCAATGTTGCCGTAACAAACGGTGTTGATGTTGTGCTTACCGATAAAAAAGGAAAATACGAATTGCCTTTGGGAGACGATAATATTATTTCGGTTATAAAACCAAGTCAGTATGCCATTGCAACAAACGCCGATAATTTACCACAGTTTTTCTATAATCATAAACCAAAAGGATCGCCAAAATTAAAATTTAAAGGTGTTGAAGCAACGGGTAAATTACCGCGTCTGCTTAATTTTCCTTTAATGCCTTCCGAAGAAAAAGACGTTTTTACCGCCCTGATTTTTGGCGACCCACAACCATACACTCAAGAAGAGGTTGACTATTTCGCAAAAGGTGTTGTGGAAGAAGTGGCCAACATTGAAAATGTGCCGTTCGGTTTAAGTCTTGGCGATTTGGTTGGGAATAATTTGGACTTGTTCAATCCGTACATACAAGCGACTAAAAAAGCAGGAATACCTTGGTATAATGTGTTGGGCAACCACGATATTAATTTTGATGCCGAAACCGATGAGCTTTCCGATGAAACTTACGAAGCGCATTTCGGGCCAGCAAATTATGCTTTCAATTACGGTAAAGTACACTTTATTGTTTTGGATGATGTACTCTATCCCGATCCGCGAAACGAAACAAAATATTGGGGTGGTTTTAGGGAAGACCAGCTTCAGTTTATTGAAAACGATTTAAAACACGTTCCTAAAGACTATTTAATCGTGTTGGCCATGCACATTCCGTTGAGCGAACCAAAAGATAACGATACGTTTAGAGATGAAGACCGCCAAAGATTGTTCAATTTACTGAAACCGTTCCAGAATACGTTGTCTTTATCGGCCCATACGCATATTCAACGTCAAGATTTTTTTACTAAAATCGAAGGTTGGCCACAGGAAAAACCGCACCATCATTACAATGTAGGTACAACAAGTGGTGATTGGTATTCGGGCAGATTGGATGACAATAAAATTCCCATTTCAACCATGCGCGATGGTACTCCAAAAGGCTATGCGTTTATAAACTTTAACGGTAATTCGTATAGTATAGATTATAAAGTGGCGGGGAAACCAAAGACCTATCAAATGGAGATTTTTGCCCCAAAAGTAGTTGCGAAAGCCAAACGAACCAAGTCGGGTATTTATGTGAATTTTTTCATGGGAAGCCAAAACGATGAGGTGTTATACCGTATTGATAATGGCGATTGGAAACCCATGCAATATGTTAATGAAGCAGACCCGACATATGTTTCCCAAATAATCAATTGGGATGAATCTGAAACTTTAATACCGGGAAAACGCGGTTCAAATCCAATTGATTGTACACATTTGTGGCGAGGAAAAATACTTTCTAATCTTGAAACGGGCGTACATACTATAGAAGTAAAGGCAAAAGATATGTTTGGCAATGAACATTTTGGCAGTAAAACCTATCGTATTGAAGCTCCTAAATTTTAAAGTAATAATTTAAATAAAATGAAGTATTTAAAGTTTTTGCTACTGTTCGTAGTGGTTTTAGGGTGTAAAGAACACGATAAAACCTCAAAGCCAAAAGAAAAAAAGGTTGAAGCAAAACGAGTTCAGGTACAGGGCCACAGGGGCGAACGTGGGCATAGTCCTGAAAACACCATTATTGGCTTTAAAAATGCCATCTTGAAAGGTGTGGATGTTATTGAGTTGGACGTGGTGGTTTCAAAAGATCATCAAGTGGTGGTTTCGCACGAACCCTACATGTCATCACTGTATGTGTTAACCCCAACGGGCGACACTATTTCTAAGGCCGAAGAAAAGCAGTTTAATCTGTGTAAAATGACTTATGATAGTATTAAAACCTTTGAAGTCGGGCTAAAAGGCAATGTGAAATTCCCTGAGCAAAAACGAATTTCAGCATACAAACCTTTGTTGTCTGAAGTTATTGATAGCGTAGAGACCTTTTTGAAAAAACGGCAATTACCAGCTGTGGGATATAATATTGAAATTAAATCGGTGCCATCGCAATATGGAGAATATCAACCGCAACCCGATAAAATGGTTGAGCTTGTTATGCAGATTTTAAATAGTAAAACCATAGCAGGACAATGGAATATCCAATCATTCGACCCAGCAATTCTCAACGAAATGCACAAGGCATATCCAGAAGTTGAATTGGCTTATTTGGTAAGTAAAGGTAGTTTTGAAGATAATTTGAAACTATTGAATTTTACACCCCAAATTTACAGTCCCAACTATAAATTAGTGAAAAACAAAGTATTTATAGATTCTGTAAAAGCAAAACATATGAAATTGATACCATGGACCGTAAATGATTCTTTAGCGATAAAGGAGCAAATTGATTTGGGTGTAGATGGCATCATAACAGACTATCCCGAAAAAGTAATATTGCAAAATAAAAGAATAAAGAGTTGATTGAGAGTTGAGTTTTTTAGTTAGTTTTTGTTTGAAGAGCGTAGTTTTTTAACTGCGCTTTTTTTATGTTTTAGGGATGATTGGTTGCTTGAAAAAAAGGAACGAGCCATAATCCCAACAACAATCATTTGCCATAAATCAATTGTCTATAGCCAATGCCCCAATTTGCTAAAGCGTCAATCACAGGAGAAAGTGTTTTGCCGTACTCGGTAATGGCATATTCTACCGTTATGGGCTTTGTGTCCATGACCGTTCGACTGATCAATTGATTTGTTTCTAGGTCCTGTAATTCTTTCGACAACATTTTAGTCCCAATTCCATCAACTTCGCGCAATAAATCCATAAAACCCAGTTTGTTGC
>CAZZDI010000070.1:0-5316 GCA_964653155.1 uncultured Flavobacteriaceae bacterium
TCGAAATCCTGTAAAGTAAAGGCACGCACACGCTCCTGAAAATGGTAATCCTTATCGCCAACAACAAACCTAATATCCTTTATAATATAATCGCCGTCAACATAACGCTTCAACCTAAACTCCACATCATCAACCACTTTCGTTTCTTCGGGAACCAAATGGTCTGTAACGTACTCACTGTTCATAAAATCGATTACCGCGAAACCACGCTCGTTCAAATTGGCCTTAATCGCCTTAATGGTTTTTAGGTTATCGGCATCGTCTTCAAAATACCCGAAACTGGTAAACAGATTGAATACGGCATCAAACTGTTTTCGGTAGGGCAGGGACATATCGTGCACATCAAAATGCAAACGGTGGTTTTCAAACTTTTTGGCAAAGGCAATGCTGTTTTCGCTCAAGTCAACGCCTGTAACGTCGTAACCAATTTTGTTCAAATAGCGGGCGTGGCGGCCCTTTCCGCAGGCCAAATCTAAAATAGTGCCGTTTTCAGGAATGTTTAAATAATCGGTAAGCGTTTCCATAAAGGCATGGGCCTCGGTCGCATCCCGATCTTTGTATAAAATATGGTAGTAAGGCGTGTCAAACCACGACGTAAACCATGTAGATGTATTGTTGGTCATAATTTTTTTTTGGGGGTTCCCCTGTCGGGTCAGGCTTTCCGCTATATCTTTTTAAAATATAAAAAGGATGCCGCTGCAATCCTTAACCCATTATCTGCTTTTGCTAGTGTTTAACCGCAAAATTACATTATTTTTGCAAGGTATCAGACGAAAAAAATGGAAGAAAATTTCAACATGGTCGCCAAAACTTTATTTGGCTTTGAAGATTTATTGGAAAACGAATTAAGGCAAATGGGCGCACAAAGCATCAAAAAAGGGGTGCGTAACGTGTCGTTTGTGGGCGACAAAGGGTTTATGTACAAAGCCAACTTGGGGCTGCGCACGGCCATAAAAATATTAAAGCCCATTCATAGCTTTAACGTTAATAACGAAAAAGACCTCTATAACAAAATATACGCCATGGATTGGTCTCAATATTTAAAGCCCACGGGGAGTTTAGCTATCGATGCCACCATCCATTCGCACTTGTTTTCGCATTCGCTCTTTATTGCCCAAAAAACAAAGGATGCCATTGTTGATAAATTTCGAGATACCACAGGGCAACGTCCGGATGTCGATTTGAAATTCCCGGATTTAAAAATAAACGTGCATGTTGATCGGAACCGCTGCACGGTATCGTTAGATGCTTCGGGTGATTCGTTGCACAAGCGCGGTTACAAAACGGCCACCAATATCGCTCCGATTAACGAAGTGCTTGCTGCCGGAATGATTATGCTTTCGGGTTGGGACGGCCAAAGTGATTTTATGGACCCCATGTGTGGCAGTGGCACCATTTTGATTGAGGCCGCCATGATTGCCTGTAATATTCCACCCAACTTGATGCGGAATGAGTTTGCTTTCGAGCGTTGGCCCGATTGGGATGTGGATCTGTTCGAAAAAATAGAAGAATCTTTGTTAAATAAAACCCGCGATTTCCATCACAAAATTATCGGTTACGACAAAGCACCGAGTGCCGTGTTAAAAGCCAGAGACAACGTGAAAAATGCGCAGTTGGAGGATTTTATTGAAGTGAGGCACGAAGATTTTTTCAAAACACAAAAATCTGGCGAAAACAAATTGCACATGGTATTTAATCCGCCCTACGGTGAGCGTTTAAACATCGATATGGAGAAATTCTATGCCGAGATAGGCGATACTTTAAAGCAAAACTACCCCGGTACCGATGCTTGGTTTATTACCAGCAACCTCGATGCGTTGAAGTTTGTTGGACTTCGTCCTTCCAAAAAGATCCAACTGTTTAATGCCAAATTGGAATCACGTTTGGTAAAATATGTGATGTATGAAGGAAGTAAGAAGAAAAAGCATGAAAAGTAAATTTGCGCTCCTATCAGCATTTGCCCAATTTTAACATCAATTAAAATACTATTATGAAAATAACAGAAATCAACAAAGGAGAATATGCAGATTTTTACACTGAATATTTAAGTTTAGTGCCTAAAGAATTAACCTTAATTGAAGGCTTTGAAGAAGGCTTGAAAAATGTAGTGGATTTTTTTGAAAACGTTCCTACTGTTAAATTGAATTATGCTTATGCCCATGAAAAGTGGAATATTAAAGAGGTTCTTCAGCACATAATTGATACCGAGCGCGTGTTTCAATACCGTTGCTTTTGCATTGCTCGACGCGATGAAACATCGTTGCCCGGCTTTGAGCAAGACAACTACATATTGCCGGCGTTGGCAAAAAACAAAAGTTTAGAATCATTGATTGAGGAATTCAAAACAGTGCGCTTAAGTTTTGTTAGCCTACTAAAATCTTTAAGTAACGAAGATTTAAAGTTTATTGGTAATGCTAATTCAACAGCATTATCTGCAAGGGCTTGTGCGTTTATTGTTCTGGGGCATTGCCAATGGCATATCAATATTGTTAAGAAACGGTATTTATAAGTTAAGTTTAAACCAGACGTTTCATAGGTGTTTGTTTCTTTAAAAACACAAACACCAACAACGATAAGATTCCAAAAACCGAAAAACCTATAAAAAGTGGCAGTACCGATTCATGAACAAAACCACCAATATAATTGGCAATGGGTACGGCCATTACTGTCGATAAAAACCCGTTAATGGCAGCACCAATTCCTGCAATGTGCCCAAGCGGTTGCATGGCTAATGCTCTTAAATTTCCAAAAAGAAACCCCACCGCAAAAAACTGAAGCGCAAAAAAGCCCAGCAAAACATAAATACTGGGGTTGCTTCCAGACCAAAATAGGATAACGTACAATACAGAAATAAATGCATAGGCAATGCAAGCGATAAACGCCAAGCGCATCATACCAAATTTAACCACCAATTGACTGTTTAAAAACGTGGCCAAGCCTATGGAAATGGCCAAACTGGCAAATATATACGGAAACATTTCGGCCAAGTTGTACTGCTCTTGGAATATTTGTTGCGATGTACTTAAATAAACCATAAACGAACCTGTAATAAACCCCGAAATTAGAGTAAATGCAATGGCATCGCTATTTTTAAAAAACTCGCGCGCTCCTTTTATAAACAAATCAGGAGAAAATTTAATCCGCCGTTCTTTTTCAAGGGTTTCTGGCTGTCTGGACCAAAACCAAAACATAATCAAAACACCAAAAATAAGGTTGAAATAAAACACAGAAGTCCAATCGAAAAACTGCATTAAAAACTGCCCAAGGGTAGGAGCGATTACGGGAACCAAAAGGAAAAACATGGTTACCACCGAAATGATCTTGGCCATATAATCTCCACTAAATTCGTCCCTAACCATCGATGTACTTATGGTTCTTGCTGCCGATAAACCAAAGCCCTGTAAAGTTCTGCCCACAATCATCCATTCAAAACTATTGGTGGTTACACAAATTATACTGGCAATAATAAAAACAATAAAACCGGTATATACCAAAGGTTTTCTTCCAAAACTGTCTGATAAAGGCCCTAAAACCAATTGACCAAAACCAATGCCCAAAAAAATCATGGTAATCAATAATTGGTTGTCGTCTGGAGAACTTACGCCCAACGATGCCCCAATTTCGGGTAAAGCCGGTAAAAGCGCGTCGATGGAAAGAGCTACGATAGACATTAATGAAGCCATTAAGGCTACAAATTCAAATTTTATTTGTTGCGTTTTTCCCATGCCGCAAAAGTACAGGAAATAAATCCACCAAAAACTGATTAACCATTTATTAACACAATACTATTATTGTTAAATTTGATCCCTGAAACAACAGCCAAAAAATGGACACCCAACCGCTTTTAAATTATATTGACAAGTACGTTAAGCTTACTGGTGAAGAAGCCAAAATTTTAACATCGCATGTTACCTTCAGAAAATATTTAAAAGGGCAATACGTGGTGCAACAGGGCGATATTTGCAAGACGGAATGCTTTGTGGTTAAGGGCTGTACTAAAATGTTTCATATGGATGACTCGGGGCAAGAACATATTATCATGTTTTCGGTTGAAGATTGGTGGACGGGCGATATGGGCAGTTTCATTACCCAAACGCCGGCCGATTTCAACATCCAGTGCATCGAAAACACTGAATTGATTCTGTTTCATCACAACTCTATTGAAACGCTTTACGCTGAAATACCAAAGTTAGAGCGTTTTTTCAGGTTGATTATTGAGCGTGCTTTTGCCGCATCGCAAAAACGTATTGTTAGAAATTTTAGCCTTTCGGCCAAGGATCGCTATCTGTACTTTAAAAACCAGTATCCCGAAATAGAACAGCGTATTCCGCAGTATATGATCGCTTCCTATTTGGGCATCACCAAAGAGTTCCTTTCTAAAATTAAAGGCGAAATTGCTCTTGGAACCTAACATGTTAAACTAGATTAACATTATTTGTTAAACTACTTCATTTTACAACTTGGTTTTCTTTCTGAAATTTGCATTGTAATTAATCATTAAAAACAATTCAGAATGAAAAATACAGTAAAAACATTAGTGCTATCAGCCATAGTGGCGTTTTCGGCATTTTCTTTTACAGGAATTGATGTTGAAAAAAAGGAGGTTAAAATTGCCGAAAGCAAAGTAGTTTGGAAAGGCTACAAAGTTACCGGGTCGCACGAAGGAACAATTGACATTAAATCGGGCACTTTGTCTTTTGACGGAGAAAAACTAGTAGGTGGGGAGTTTGTAATCGATATGAACACCATCAATACTACCGATTTGGAAGGTGAATATAAAGGAAAACTGGATGGACACTTAAAAGCTGATGACTTTTTTGGTGTGGCCAATCACCCAACAGCGAGTTTGGTATTCAAAAAAATTAAAGCTTCTGGTAAAAATGCTTACAATGTAACGGCCGATTTAACCATTAAAGGTATTACGCATCCTGTAGATTTCACGATTTCAATCTACGGAAACAAAGCTACAGCTTCGCTTAAGGTTGACAGAACCAAGTACGATATCCGTTATGGTTCGTCTAGTTTTTTCGATGGATTGAAAGATAAAGCCATTTACGACGAATTTGATTTGGTAGCCGATTTGCAATTCTAAAAAATGACTTAAAACCTTTTGAAAAAGAAAAGCAAAGATTAATAGCAAGAAGCACCTGTAATGGGTGCTTTTTTTGTTTTTAAGAATACTATATTTGCACCGTTATTTAAATTTGCCCCACAATAAACAATGGAATCGTTTTACAAAGTTTCTCTAATAAAACATGCTTGTTTTAGGCAGTTGCTGCCCTTATTTATTTTAGGTTTTTTAACTTTTATTGGCAC
>CAZZDI010000070.1:5416-6831 GCA_964653155.1 uncultured Flavobacteriaceae bacterium
AATTGGGAGGAAAAAAGAGATTTATACCTTCAAAAAAGAACTATAAAAGAGTATGTACTCAATTTAGGACTTGCCATAAGATACCACGTTATTGGAAACTTAAGTACGTATGCCATAGGAAGTGTTGGTCCTATGGTTTCCGATAAAGCTACCGAGCGGTTGGCTAAAGGCTATGCGTTTTCTGACGCATTTGGCTTGGGGCTATCATATCAAATAAACCGTTGGCAAGTGGGATTTCAGTATTCCGTAAGGCACACTTCCAATCTTGAAATGAAATATCCAAATAGCGGCCATAACACCACCAATACCGAGTTTTCTATTTTATATCGGTTATAGTTTTTTGCTTTAAAGCGGAATATTGCCGTGTTTCCGGTTGGGGCGCTCCACTTTTTTGTTTTCCAAAGAAGCAAAAGCTTTGATTAATTTTCGTCGGGTATCCTTCGGAAGAATCACTTCATCAATAAACCCACGTTGTGCCGCTCGATAGGGATTGGCAAATTTTTCGGCATATTCGGCTTCCTTTTCGGCAAGTTTTTCCTCGGGATTGTCAGATTTTGAAATCTCCTTTCTGAAAATAATTTCACTCGCACCTTTGGCACCCATCACGGCAATTTCAGCACTTGGCCAAGCGAAGTTATAATCGGCGCCAATGTGTTTGGAGTTCATCACATCGTAGGCGCCGCCGTAGGCTTTCCGAGTAATTACCGTTACGCGGGGCACAGTGGCTTCGCTTAAAGCATACAGCAGTTTTGCCCCGTGGATGATAATGCCGTTCCATTCTTGGTCGGTGCCCGGTAAAAAGCCCGGCACATCCACCAACACCAAAAGCGGAATATTAAAGCAGTCGCAAAAACGGGCAAAACGGGCCGCTTTACGCGAACTGTTAACATCCAAAACACCTGCAAACACCATGGGCTGATTGGCGATAATGCCAATACTTTGTCCGCCCAAACGGGCAAAGCCCACAATTATGCTCCCTGCAAAATCTTTGTGGATTTCATAAAAGGAAGCTTCATCAATAATTCCCGAAATCACGGTATGCATATCGTAAGGTTTATTTGGGTTTTCGGGAACGATATCTGAAAGCACCTCCCGTATTTCATCCTGCAATTCGATGGTGTGAGGTTTGGGTTTTTCGGTATTGTTCTGCGGAAGATAGCTGAGCAATTTTTTAACATCATTTAAGCACTCCACATCGTTCGCAGAGGTTTTATGGGCCACACCCGATTTTGTAGTGTGTGTTGATGCGCCACCCAACTCTTCGCTGGTCACTTCTTCGTTGGTAACGGTTTTTACTACATTGGGCCCCGTAACGAACATATAACTTGTGTTTTCAACCATCAAGGTAAAATCGGTCATGGCAGGGGAGTAAACAGCACCTCCGGCACAAGGCCCCATAATGGCCGAAATTTGTG
>CAZZDI010000070.1:6931-13219 GCA_964653155.1 uncultured Flavobacteriaceae bacterium
GCAGGGGAGTAAACAGCACCTCCGGCACAAGGCCCCATAATGGCCGAAATTTGTGGGATAATACCCGAAGCCTGCACATTTCGATAAAAAATATCGGCATAACCACCCAGCGACCGAACTCCCTCCTGAATACGCGCACCCCCTGAATCGTTCAAGCCAATAATCGGTGCGCCGACTTTTACGGCCAAATCCATAATTTTACAGATTTTCTCGGCATGGGTCTCAGAGAGTGAACCACCAAAAACGGTAAAATCCTGGGCGTAAACATAAACTAAACGTCCGTCTATAGTACCGTAGCCGGTAATCACGCCATCGCCGTAATACACCTGGTTTTGCATATCGAAATCGGTGGTACGATGGGTGACCAACGCGCCGATTTCTTCAAACGAACCCTCATCCAGTAAATAGGTAATGCGCTCCCGAGCCGTTAATTTTTTATTGGCGTGCTGTTTATCAATACGTTTTTGTCCGCCACCCAATTTAGCTTCTACTAAACGTTTATTAAGTTCGTCTATTTTGTCTTGTTTGGAATGCATAGTTATTGATTTGGTAAACGTAATAGTTTTTGGTCTTTCAGGTATTGTTTCACCGCGATTAATGCAGCGATTTGAGCTTCGGTTTCTTGCCGTTGTTTTATTGTTTCGGGGGAATAATGCTGTTTTACAAAATGCGTATCGAAATTTCCACTGCGGAAGGCTTCATGTTCGCAAACATATTTCCCGAAAGGAAGTGTGGTTTCAACGCCTTCGATTTGAAAATTATCAATCGCTTCAATCATCAATTGAATGGCCTCTTCCCGTGTTTTGCCGTGCGTAATCAATTTTGAAAGCATGGGGTCATAATAAATGGGCACCTCCATATTTTCCTCAAAACCATTATCTACGCGAATGCCTTTGCCCGTTGGGACTCTATAAGTGTTCAGTCTTCCAACACTGGGCAGAAAATCATTCAGAGGGTCTTCGGCATATACCCGCAATTCCAACGCGTGACCATTAATTTTTAAATCCTTTTGTTGTATTTGAAGGGCTTCGCCGCGTGCAATTTTAATTTGTTGCTCCACCAAATCTACACCCGTAATCAATTCGGTAACGGGATGCTCCACTTGCAAGCGAGTATTCATTTCCAAAAAGTAGAAATTGTGCTCGGCATCCAATAAAAATTCCACCGTTCCGGCTCCCAAATAATCACAGGATTTTGCCACTTTAATGGCCGCTTCGCCCATTTTATTACGTAATTGGGGCGTTAAAATAGAGGAAGGGGCTTCCTCAACTACTTTTTGGTGCCGGCGTTGAATGCTGCATTCGCGTTCAAAAAAGTGTAAATGGTTTCCGTGACTATCGGCCAACACCTGAATTTCAATATGCCGGGGCGAGGTCACATATTTTTCAATAAACACCGAACCATCGCCAAAAGCTGATTTGGCCTCACTAATGGCCCGTTTCATTTGCGATTCCAAATCGCTTTCCTTTTCAACAACGCGCATGCCCTTACCGCCGCCACCTGCCGAAGCTTTTATCAAAATTGGGAAGCCTATTTGGTTGGCAATGGATCTGGCTTTGTTAACATCAGTAATGGCTTCGTCAATGCCCGGCACCATAGGAATATCGTATTGTTTTACTGCTTCCTTGGCCGCCAATTTGCTCCCCATTATTTTTATGGCTTTGGAACGCGGGCCGATAAAAATAATATGGTTGGCTTCGCAACGTTCGGCGAAAGTGGCATTTTCACTTAAAAAACCATAGCCTGGGTGGATGGCATCAACGTTTAATTTTTTGGCTACTTCAATAATGTTGTCGCCCCGTAAATACGATGCGCTAGAAGGGGCATCGCCAATGCAAACGGCCTCATCGGCAAATTTTACATGGGGTGCATTTCTATCGGCCACGGAATAAACAGCCACCGTTTTTATGCCCATATTTTGCACGGTTTTCATCACCCGTAAAGCAATTTCACCACGATTGGCTACCAATATTTTTTGCATAATTTTACGATTCAAACTCAATTAACAACTGATTTTTTTCCACCGCATCGCCCCGTTTTATGGCGAGTGATTTAATAACGCCATCTCTGGGCGATACCATGCTATTTTCCATTTTCATGGCTTCCAATATCAATAAAGGATCATTTTCTTTAACCGTTTGGCCCACTTCAACCTGTATTTCCAAAATAAGTCCGGGCATGGGTGCTTTAATGGCATCGGCTAGTTTTGAAGTGCGAGCCGTAAACCCCATCTCTTTTATCATCACATCTAAATCGTTGCTGATTTGAACCTGATAATTATTGTTGTTGATGCTGATTTGATAGGACTTTCCGTTAAAGTTGGAAGCTACGATTTTAGCCTCGTAAGGTTTATTTTGATGAAGGACGTGGTAGCTCGTTTTTGAAGTGGCTACGGCATCTAAATTTGAAACATCACTTTCCGAAACATCAAATTGGAAAGCCGTATTTACCGTAGCCTTAAAGTGTTTACTCATAGTTTACATGTTGGTATGAGTAAATATAAGGATTTAAAGTGTAGATTCAATACACCGCCTTAAAGTGCTTGTTTTATTTGATTTAGCACCAATTGGTAGTAGCTTTTGTTTGAAGGCACAAAATGATTGTTGTTTTCGGAAATGGCATCTATCAAAGATTGAAATTCATCCATTGTTACCAATTTTAAGGCATCAACTTCGCCGACTTGTGGAATTAATTTTGAAAGGGGCACCTTTAATTCAGCAATAAAAGTGTTGTGGAATTCGTTATCCTGAATACCATTTTCATAGGATTGAAAACACTCAAAAACGCCAATCTTTTTTAAATCGTTTTCTGATAAATCTAATCCAATTTCTTCTTTGGTCTCTCGAATGGCCGCTTGCTTTGGGGTTTCGCCGGCATCAATATGGCCCGCCACCGAAACATCCCACATCAATGGGCAAATCACTTTTTGGGCAGACCGTTGCGACAACAAAACTTCACCTTTTTCGGTGTACAACCAAATATGCGCCGTGTGGTGATAATAGCCCTTTTGGTGAATGACCGATTTTAATTCGGAGCGTCCTAAAAGGTTGCCTTGTTTGTCTGCAATGTCAATGTATTCGTCCATAGTTGAATGGAGATATCGTCAAAAAAAGGATGTCATTTTGAGCAAAGTGAGAATCACGAAACGTATAAATTATTTAGCTTCAATGTTATGATATTTCTCGACTCCGCTCGAAATGACAAAAATATTTTTTTTAACCTCCTTTAAGATATTACTCAAAATAACTAAACGTATCGCCAGCTTTTATTTGAAGTAGTGTTTCATAAATCAGTTTAATAACGTTTTCAACATCATCTTTATGTACCATTTCTACCGTGGTGTGCATGTAGCGCAGCGGTAATGAAATTAATGCTGAAGCCACGCCGCCGTTACTGTATGCAAAGGCGTCGGTATCGGTTCCGGTGGCTCTCGATAGTGCCGAACGTTGGAACGGAATCTTTTTCTTTTCGGCCGTATTGGTAATCAAATCACGTAATTTTTGCTGAACTGCAGGTGCGTAGGCCACTACAGGCCCTTTACCCATTTCCAAAAGCCCCTCTTTTTTCTGCTCAATCATTGGGGTAGTGGTATCGTGGGTTACATCGGTAACAATGGCCACGTTGGGTTTAATGGTTTGGGTAATCATTTCGGCACCACGTAAACCAATTTCTTCCTGTACCGCATTGGTAATGTAAAGTCCAAACGGCAATTCCTTTTTGTTTTCTTTCAATAAACGGGCCACTTCGGCAATCATAAATCCGCCCATACGGTTATCGATCGCGCGGCATACCAATTTATCGTTATTCAAAATATGGAACTCGTCCGGGTAGGTAATGACGCAGCCCACATGCACGCCCAATTTTTCAACTTCTTCTTTGGTAGCACAACCACAATCGATAAAAATATTATCGGGTTTTGGAGCTTCTTCCTTCGATTTGTCACGAGTATGGATAGCCGGCCAGCCAAAAACACCTTTTACAATACCATTTTTAGTGTGGATGTTCACCACTTTACTCGGTGCAATTTGGTGGTCGCTGCCGCCATTCCTAATGACGTAAATCAGTCCGTTGTCCGAGATATAATTCACATACCACGAAATCTCATCGGCATGCCCTTCAATCACCACCTTGTATTTTGCATCGGGGTTTATCACGCCCACAGCCGTGCCGTAAGTATCGGTAATAAACTCGTCAACGTAGGGTTTCAGGTAATCCATCCACAGTTTTTGCCCCGTCCATTCGTATCCGGTAGGAGAGGCATTATTCAAATATTTTTCCAAAAAATCCATCGACTTTTTGTTCAAAATGCTCTTCTTCGCCATATAATTAAAGTTTTGCACTAAAATAGTAATATCCGTAGAAAAAAAATGTTTTGCATGGTGTAAATTCTTAATTTTGGCATACTAAATGCTCCAATGTTTTATAGATGAATTATTTAAGATTTATATTTCTACTCATTCCCGCGGTGTTGGCAGCTCAGGTAAATGAATTTGAATCCGATTCAACCGATGTGGACTACCTGATTATTGAAGGTGATTCGGTGCCCAGAACGGCAATTGATTTGGATGAAGTGATGTTGTTGCACAAGCTTAAATTTGATAGTAGGGAAGACCGCATCCGCTATTTAATTTTACGCCGAAAAACCTTAAAAGTATATCCGTATGCCAAATTGGCTGCCGAACGATTGGACTCGATGAACCAACGGATGGCGCAATTGAAACGTAATCGCGATAAAAAACGCTATACCCGCCATGTTCAAAAATATATTGAAGGTGAGTTTTCAGATGAGCTAAAAAAAATGACCCGTACCGAAGGGCAAATTCTCGTAAAATTGATTCACCGCCAAACGGGCACTACAGCATTCGATTTGGTAAAGGAACTACGCAGTGGTTGGCGCGCCTTTTGGTACAACACCACCGCGAGCATGTTCGATATTTCTTTGAAGCGGGAATTCGACCCCATGAATGTGAAGGAAGATTATTTGATTGAAGATGTTTTGCAACGTAATTTTAGGAGTGGTCGACTGGAAAAACAAACCCCTGCACTAGAATTCGATTTTTACGAACTGTCGAATAAATGGGTATTTTCAGATGACAAAAAGCAGGAGTAAATGCGCACACAATCGCCGTTAGAGGAAAAATTGAATGCGATATCGCATGCCATTGGTGCTTTATTTGGCATTGTGGCGTTGGTGCTGTTGATTTTGTTCGATACGCACAAAACCGCTTACAGCCTGCTAAGTGCCATTATTTACGGAAGCTCCATTATCGTGCTTTTTACCGCCTCTACGTTTTACCACGCTACCAAAAGTGAAAGGCGAAAACATTTTTTCAGAATCCTCGACCACATTAGTATTTATTTCCTTATTGCTGGCACTTACACGCCCGTTTTGCTCATTTCGTTGTTGGACAGCAAAGGGTGGACGCTGTTTTATACCGTTTGGGGCATTGCCTTTTTTGGCGTTATTTTGAAGTTGTTTTTTACCGGAAAATTTGAAGTTTTTTCCACGCTGTTGTATTTGGTAATGGGTTGGCTGATTGTTTTCGATTTTGGTTACCTATCAAATGTGATGCACAGCAATGGCGTTTTGTTGTTGTTCGCCGGTGGAATGGCCTATACTTTGGGCATTGTTTTTTACGTGGTAGAGCGCATTCCGTTTAACCATGTTATTTGGCATTTGTTTGTCTTGGTTGGTGCCATTTGCCATTTTTTTATGGTTTATTTTTATGTGATTTGAATAATATAGCGATTTGATTATGGGATTTCTCGTCGCTCGTTAGAAATGAACAAATCGATACCAAATAATTAATTATGATTGAAATAATCCCGGCAAATTCCACAGAGCAATATCAAACCATCGAAGTGTTGGCCAACACGATTTGGAATGAACATTATGTTCCCATTATCGGGAAAAACCAAGTAGATTATATGCTGGGAAAATTTCAGTCGGTAGCTGCTATTGAAAACCAAATCGCCAACGGTTTTGAATATTTCCTACTGAAATACGCCAACGAAGCGGTTGGCTATCTCGCCATAAAACCAGAAGAAACCACCTTGTTTTTAAGTAAGATTTATGTGTTGAGCCATCATCGCAGAAAAAAGATTGGCAAAGCAGCGATTGATTTTGTGGAAGAACAAGCAAAAACAAAAAGCAAAAAAAGTATTCGTTTAACGGTAAATAACAATAATACCCAATCGATTGAGGCTTATAAAAAGTTGGGGTTTAAAATGGTTAGATCGATTGTTATCGACATTGGGCATGGCTTCGTTATGGATGATTTTGAAATG
>CAZZDI010000071.1:0-13151 GCA_964653155.1 uncultured Flavobacteriaceae bacterium
CTCAACAGTTTTCAAGACTGCCGCATTCGACCACTCTGCCATTTCTCCTTGAGTGCCTCATCAAGCTATTTGCCTGAATGCGGGTGCAAATATAAAACCCTTTTTTAATTCTTTCAAAGAAAAGTGCAGTTTTTTTAAAATAATTTTCACGAGGCCATGCTGTCATATTTTAGCATGTTATTTGTAAAAAAACAAAACACAAACCTTATTTTTGCACAAATTATAATTTATAATGGATACCATAAAGCAGTTAAAATGGCGTTACGCAACCAAAAAATTCAATGCAGAAAAAAAACTGTCCGAAGCCAAATTAAATGTCATAAAACAAGCCTTTAACCTTACGGCAACCTCGTTCGGTCTCCAAACCATAAAGCTCATTATTGTAGAAGATAAGGCCACACGGGCGCCGCTGCAACAGTACGCCTATAACCAAAAACAGGTGGTCGATGCGTCGCACTTGCTCATTATTTGCATTCAGGACAATATTCTGCAAGACGATGTTACCGAATATTACGATAATATAAAAGGCATTCGCAATACCCCCGACGAAATTTTAAAACCCTACCGAGAGGACCTCATAAAAATGATGAAAAAGATGTCGGTGCAAGAGCGGCAAAAATGGTCCACCAACCAAGCCTATATCGCACTGGGCAATTTAATGACGGTATGCGCCATCGAGGGCATCGATTCGTGCCCCATGGAAGGTTTCGTGCCGGCCAAGTACGACCAAATACTCCAGCTCGAAGAAAAAGGATTAAAATCGGTGTTGCTGTTGCCCATCGGCTACCGTGCCGACGACGATATGTTTTCAGGGTTCAAAAAAGTGCGCAAACCCATCGAGGAAGCCATTATCGAAATTTAATTTTTTTGGGCGTTACCCAAGGGTCGGGCTTTCGGCAGTCGCTGCCTCCTTCGTCGGCGAGCTCCAACAAAGCCTCAATCCCTAACGCAAATCAGCATTTTCAAAATTTAAAAAAAGAACAAATATATTATGCCTGGATTCGAATTATTTGGAGAACAAGAAAGAAAAGAAGTTAACGACGTTTTAGACAGCGGTGTGTTGATGCGCTACGGTTTCGATGGCATGCGCAACGGCCACTGGAAAGCCAAAGAACTGGAAACCGAACTCCAAAAAGCCTTCCAGTCCAATTACGTTCAATTGGTATCCAGCGGAACAGCTGCCGTATCAATAGCCTTGGCATCGGCCGGTGTTGGTGCAGGAGACGAAGTCATTATGCCCGCTTTCACGTTCGTGGCCAGTTTTGAGGCCATTATGATGCTGGGCGCCGTGCCCGTTTTGGTCGATATTGACGATACTTTGGGGCTAGATCCTGCAGCTGTACAGGCAGCTATAACTCCAAAAACCAAAGCCGTTATGGTGGTGCAAATGTGTGGCGGCATGGCCAATATGGATGCCCTGCAAAATATCTGCCAAGCGAATAATTTATTGCTAATTGAAGATGCCTGCCAAGCCATTGGCGGCACTTACAAAAATAAACCCTTGGGAAGCATTGGCGATTTGGGCTGTTTTTCGTTCGATTTTGTAAAAACCATTACCTGTGGAGAGGGCGGAGCCGTAGTTACCAACAATAAAGACTATTACATAAACGCCGACCATTATAGTGATCATGGGCACGACCACGTGGGGAACGATCGTGGTGCCGAAAGCCATCCGTTTTTGGGCTATAATTTCAGGATTTCAGAATTGCACGCAGCAGTGGGATTGGCACAGGTAAAACGTTTGTCCGAATTTATAGAGATTCAAAAGAAACATTTCAATATTATTAAATCGGAGTTAAGTAAAATTCCCGAAGTGACTTTCCGAACGGTTCCCGAAGGTGGCGAGGAAAGCTATGGGTTTTTAAGTTTCTTCCTTCCAGATTTAGAATCGGCAAACAAAGTTTCGGATGCATTCAAACAAAACGGTATTGATGCTTGTTTCCATTATTACAATAACAATTGGCACTACATCCGTAAGTGGGAACATTTAAAGAATCTGAAATCGCTATATCCCATTTCAAAAGAAGTAAAAGAAGGGCTAAAATATCTTCAAACCAAAGATTTTTCAAAATCAGATCATTACATTGCCCGGAACATTTCCTGTTTGATAAAATTATCGTGGACCGAAGAAGAAGTGAAAACCCGCGCCCAAAAAATGGCCAAAATTATCCAGGAAGTTCTCGGTTAATCTAAAAAGAACTCTACGTCGCTTTACGTCGTGGTTTCCGTTGAGATTGCGGTGCAATGAGCGCAGTCAAATTTGTCATTCCCGTCAAGGCGGGAATCCAAATCAAGGAATTTCAGTTTTTAGGTTCAATTTTAAAGGACTTTATAACAGTTAAGTTGCCGTGGTTTCGTTTATGTGAATCTTGGTTTCAAGAAATTCTTTATTGTTCGGTACATTTTTGTAGATTTATAGGCAAATCCTAGTAAATGAGTACGCTAAGAACGTTACTGGTATGTTTTGTTACGTTTGCTGTTTTTGCCCAAAACCATAAAGAACAGATGGCTTTTAGGGGGCTTACGGTAGAACACGGTTTGTCGCAAAACAGTGTCATCAGTATGGTTCAGGATTCCATTGGCTACATGTGGTTTGCCACGCAAGACGGACTTAACCGCTACAACGGCCGAACTTTCAAATATTACAACAAACAGTTTGAGGACATCACCCGAAGCACGTTCAGCAATTTGGGCAAAGTGTACATTGATGTGCAAAATAGGTTGTGGATCATTACCCATTCGGGGCAATTGGAACTTTATAGACCTAAAACCGACAATTTTAAAATGGTGAACCTTCCGTTTAAGGCAAGCACTATTTTTCAGGACGAAACATTAAATCTTTTTATTGGTACTTATGGCAACGGACTTTTAAAAGTCGATACAAAAACCAAAGATACCATTCAAGTTTTTAAAAATGAAGACGCCAAAGTTACGGTTTACCATATTGCGCAACAGGGCAAAGAAGTTTTGGCGGCAGCTTCAAATGCCGTTTTTAGGGTTCATGCCAATGGACGGTATGTGAAAGTTCCCGTAGAGATTTCGGCCGAAACCAATTTCAGTGCGCTGGAAAACGACGGCACCGGAGGGGTTTGGTTGGGGTCTTTTGGCAATGGCCTTTTTTACATGCCCGAAAACAAAAGGCAGTTTACAAAATTTAAGCACCCCGATTTGCCCGAAGACTTGAATATTGAAGACTTGCTAATCGATAGCAAAAACCACCTGTGGATTGCTACCTACGGCAATGGCGTTTATTTAATCGATTTTCCTACCAATAGTGTTAAAAATTTCAAGGCCAATAAAAATAACCCTTTTGCCATTCACTACAACGATATGCTTTGTTTGTACGAAGATATTACAGGCGTTATTTGGATTGGCTCGGACGGAACAGGGGCCAGCTATTACGACGAGCATCTTATTAAATTCAATATTTTAACAAACAACCAAGTGCCAAGGTCTGTAAACGTAGATATGGTAAGAAGCTTTACTACCGATCATAATGAAAACTTCTGGATCGGGACCTCGGGCAAGGGCTTAACTTTTTTTGATGCGCAAAATAACACCTATAAAACTTTAACCACCAACAATTCTGGACTTAACAGTAACCGGATTATCAGTTTAAATTATTTTGAGGGAGATATTTGGGTGGGGCATCAAGGTTACGGGCTTAACAGTATTGAAAATTTAAAGCATTACAGGTTTTACCCTGAATTGAAAGGCTATACCATTTGGCGCATTATGCCCGAATCAAAAGACCGAAGGTGGTTGGCCACCGAGCGGCACGGTGTGGTTCTGTTTGATAAAGAAGAAGGTATAATCCAAGAAATAAACACAGAAAACTCAGCTTTGACCGATAACAATATACGGGCATTAATTAAGGGCGAAAAAGGTGATTTATGGATTGGTACCGATAATTCCGGAGTGTTTAAGTGGGATGCCAAAACCAATAAAGTTTCAAAAATTGAAGGACTGGACGATAAAATAAAATCATTGTTATTGGTAAACCAAACCCTTTGGGTGGGCACTTTTGGCAATGGTTTGAAAAAATATGATGTTGTTGGCCAATCCATAAAAACCTATACTAAAAACGAAGGATTGTCTAACCAAGTGGTTTACGGCGTATTGCCCGATAACGATCAAAATTTATGGTTAAGCACCAACAATGGTTTGTGCCGTTTCCACCCCCAAACCGAAAAGTTTGAAGTGTTTAGTGTCGATGACGGTTTGCAGGATACCGAGTTCAACACCGGAGCCTATTTTAAAGACAACAAAGGTACCATTTATTTTGGGGGGCTTGAGGGGCTCAATTGGTTCAATCCTGAAAATCTTACTTACAATGATGTAAAACCAAAAACCATTATTTCAAAATTTGAAGTGTTCTCAAAAGAGCGTCCCTTAAACCAAAATACCGAATTAAAATATAACCAAAATACTGTTACGTTTACCTTTTCCAGTTTGCATTTTTCCCAGCCCGAGCGCAATATGTACAAGTACAAACTTTTAAATTACGATGAGCAATGGGTGTCGCCAAAAAACATCAATTTTGCACATTATACCAATTTGCCGCCAAACACTTATACGTTTCAGGTTGTTTCTTCAAATTATGATGGAGTTTGGAACAACGATCCCGTATCGTTTACCTTCACCATTTTAAAACCGTGGTATTTTACGGGAGTAATGAAAACGACTTATGTGCTGTTGCTATTGCTTTTAATGTTTGGGGTTTATAAGTATTTAAAATTCAGATGGAACATAAAAACCCAGTTACAGCTAGAACATGCAGAAACCGAACGTTTAAAAAAGCTGGACGAGTTTAAAACCAAGCTATACACCAATATTTCACATGAATTTAGAACGCCGCTTACGCTTATTTCTGGGCCCATTGACCACCAATTGTCCAAAGGCCATTTAAAACCAGAAGACCGAAAGGAATTGGGCTTGGTTAAACAAAATGCCAATAGGTTGCTTAATCTGGTGAATCAGATGGTGGATTTGTCTATGATCGATTCCGGACAAGTGCAGTTAAAAGTTTCAAAAGGCAATTTAAACATCCTGTTAACGCAAATTGTTTCGGCGTTTCGGTACAAAGCTTCCGAAAAAAGTATTCAAATAAACAGTACAGTAAAAGGTTTGGATGTGGTTTGGTACGATCCGGATATTATTGAAAAAACGGTTTCAAACTTACTTTCTAACGCTATAAAATATGCCTCAAAATCGAGCAGCATTATTTTTGATGCCAATCAACTGGAAAACAATTTGGTGCTTTCGGTAATTAATACCACCAAAGAAATATCAAAAAAGGACCTGGGCAAACTGTTTGAACGTTTTTACCAAGATGATGCCACGGTCGAGGGGGTTGGGGTAGGGCTTGCACTGGTAAAGGAACTTGTGGCCCTTTCAAAAGGGAGGATAATAGCCAATAGAATCGATACCAACAAGATCCAGTTTGCGGTAACCCTCCCCGTAAGCAAAAATGCGTTTAAACCCTCTGAGATTTATAAAAGAGAAACAGAGGCGGGGCTGTTTTACGACGTGCCAGCAGAAGTAGGCCTGAACGATGATTGCCCTAGTTTACTGATTGTTGAGGACGATGCCGATATACGAGCGTTTATAGCCACCATTTTTAAAGATACTTATAATATTATTGAAGCCGATAACGGAAAAACAGGTGCAGAAAAAGCATTGAAGAACATTCCAGATTTGGTTATCAGTGATGTAATGATGCCTGTTAATGACGGGATTTATTTGTGCAATACACTGAAGCACGATGCACTTACCAGCCATATACCCATCATACTCTTAACAGCCAAAGTAGGCGAAGACCAAAAGAAAGCGGGCTTAAAAACGGGAGCAGATGCTTATGTAACCAAACCTTTTGATCCGGAAACTTTAAAATTGCGTGTTGAAAAATTGATTGAAAACCGCGAAAAACTTCAAAAGCATTTCAGTAAAGGGTTTACGGTAAGCCCCGATATTCAAATTTCATCCACCGAAGAAGATTTTCTAAGGCGTTTAAAAACGGTGCTGGATGATAATTTAATCAATCCCGATTTTACAAGTGTGGCTTTTGCCGAAAGCATGGGCATGAGCAGAACCCAGTTGCACCGAAAGCTAAAGGCTATTGCCGGGGTAAGCACTTCAGAGTTTATTAGAACGCAACGCTTAAAGTTATCGGTAGATCTTTTAAAACAATCAGATTTGACTATTTCTGAAATAGCCTATCAAGTGGGGTTTAATACGCCTTCCTATTTTATTAAATGCTTTAAAGAGGTATATGGCTGTACGCCAAACGAATATCTTCAACAGCGATAACCCTTGCAAGTACACGCTTTTTGGCTTTGTTTTTCGAGTTGTAACATATCTTGCATATTCTGTAACATATCTTCTATCGATATAAAAGTGCTATGAGTACCTTAGACAAACAAAACAGTTATGCCAGGTTTGAAAATGGTCGATTCTGTCGCAGATAAAAACGAAGAAAAAATTTATATGAGTATAGACCATTTGGAAAAGGGGACTTACACCCTGCATATTTTACTGAAAAACAAAGTGGTTAAAACCATAATTATAAATAAGGAATAAAAAAAGGCTATTAATCAATCCTGGAATAAGGGGGTAACAAATAATAACATTGGGTGTTATTCCCTTATTTTTTAAGAGGACAAAAATATTTAAAATTAATTGAGCGCTATTAATCAATTAGGGAGAGATCAACGTAAAGTTGGTAAAAAAAAGAGGGCGATTGCCCTCTTTTTTATTTGTTAATACCTTAGGTAATCTACAATTTCGAGTCCGTACCCAATTAATCCAACGCGTTTGGTTTCTCCAGAATTGGAAATTAACCGCAGTTTATGAATGTTGAGGTCGTGGAGTATTTGTGCGCCAATTCCAAAATCCCTATTGTCCATATTTATTTTTGGAGCTTTGGTAATGGCTTTTGGCTGTTGCTCGGCTTTTAAATAGGATAGTCTGTTAAGAATATTGGTTGATTGCGATTCTTGATTTATAAAAATAATAGCGCCTTTTCCTGCATCGTTAACCACTTTAAACATATCGTCCAATTGCTTATCTGCGTTATTGGTTAAAGTGCCAAGAATGTCGTTGTTGACCAATGTGGAGTTAATTCGTGTAGGAATCTCTTCGTTATCTTTCCATTGACCTTTTGTTAGGGCTATATGCACTTGATTATTAGTGGTTTGTTGATAGGCTCTTAACCTAAAAGTTCCAAAACGGGTTTCAATATCAAAATCTTCTTTTTTCTCGATTAACGAGTCGTGTTGCATTCTATAAGCCACCAAATCCTCAATCGAAACGATTTTCAAATCGAGTTTTTGTGCGATTTCGTAAAGCTGAGGCAAGCGGGCCATCGAGCCATCTTCATTCATAATTTCAACAATAACCCCAGCAGGGCTTAAACCAGCCAATCGCGCAAAATCTATGGCAGCTTCGGTATGTCCGGTACGTCTTAAAACCCCACCTTCTTTGGCCACTAATGGGAAAATATGCCCAGGGCGTGCCAGTTCAAATGGTTTGGTATCGCGGTCAATCAATGCTTTTACGGTTTTAGATCGATCACTGGCTGAAATACCTGTAGTTACACCATTTCCCCTCAAATCGACAGATACCGTAAAAGCCGTTTCCATGTGGTCGGTATTGTTGCGTACCATCATATCCAATTCCAAATCCTTGCAACGGGTTTCGGTAAGCGGTACACAAATAAGTCCACGGCCTTGGGTGGCCATAAAGTTGATTACTTCTGGAGTTACCTTATCGGCAGCCGCCAAAAAATCGCCTTCATTTTCACGGTTTTCGTCATCAACAACAATAATAACTTTTCCGTTTCTTATATCGTCAATAGCTTCCGGAATGGTGTTCAATTTTATTTCAGAAGCATTTTTATGTGTCGTGGTTTCTGTTGTCATGTGGCAAAGATATTGCTTATTTTAAAGAATCTAAACAATTTCGTTTTAAGTCTTCCTTTATTTTTTGGTTGAGGAAAAGGAACGTTATCATATAAAGCGGAAGTCCAAGTATTAAAAGTAAAATTTTTGGCCGCTTTCGGGGTTTATTGATGTGGCTGTAAAACTGAAAGGTGTTTTTAATGGATTTAATGTAATAAATTACGAATAAAATTAGGGATATTACACTAAGTTGAATGGCCGAATCTGCCAATGAAGGCAATTTATTGTTTCTGAAAACGAAAAACAAAACCAACAATATAACCCCGGTAAAATAGAGTGTTTTTGCAAATGTTACGTGGTCTTGGTAATGTTTAGCAATGTTTTCAGATTTTAAAAAATCATCTTCAATAATAACACCGTTGTCCTTTAATTTTGGGGTTTCAATCCCTCTGGATTTTAAAAGTTTTACGGCTTCAAAACGAACGGGTTCTTCGTGGCCTAAACTTTCATAATTATTAATGATATCGACAAGTTCGTTGTTTTTTAAATTGGAAAGAAATTTATAATCAACCGAGTTTTTTTCCTTGATTTTAAAGATGCGTTTCAGTGGTTCAATGACACTGTCAAAATCGAATAAACCTTTATCTTCCGTCGCTCTTTTGGTTAAAAAGATACCCAAGGGCAACATCACCAAAGTAGAAAACCAACTGGCTAAAATGGGGTTGAAGCCACCATTTTTGGCACTATTGGTTGCAAAAATGCCGATGAAATGGTACGACAAAAACAACACAATAGCAATAACCATGGGCAGCCCAATACCACCTTTTCTTATTAAAGCGCCCAAAGGAGCTCCCACAAAAAACAAAATGATGCAGGCAAAAGCCAACGCGAATTTTTCGTGGAATGAAATAACATGCTTGTTAAGCCAAGATTTGGAGTTTTTTAAAGTCACTTCTTTAGAGGAAATGAGCTGTTTTGAAGACGCAATGGTTCGCAATGCCGATTCTACCAACTCGATTTTCTTTTTAGTATTGAAAATATCTAAAATGTTTCCGGTGTATTCTTCTGTTATGCTATCGCTTTTTTTAGAATTAACGGGCGTTTTTTGAATTTGGGGCAAGCCCGATCTTACCTCTAAATTTTTCGCAAACGTTTCGTGTTCTTCGCCGCTTTTTTTAACGAGCGAATCGATGGTTTTGTTCAAATCGACCACGTCGAGCATGTTGTATTTATCGGTTTGCGATTGCTCGTCAAAATCAACCTTGTTCATGTCGGACAAATCAATATTGATGATTTTCTTTTCAAAAGCACTTTTAGCAAAGGGTTGGCGCTCTCTGGTTTTTAGGTTTTTGGTTTCTACATCTTGATAGAGGTTACCATCAAGAAGTATTAATTTTAAAACATTTGAGTTTTCAGAACTCGTTAATTCACCAGTTTTCGATTTAATAACCGTGGTGTTTTTTCGGCCATTTTGTCCTTTTATATGTATGGTGACGTCTTCTAAAAACTGCCCGCGGTCGCCACTTTTCTTTTCAACTTTAATATTGTAATCGGTGCTCTCAATGGCGTTAAATTGTCCTTCGGCGATAATCATGGCCGGTTTTAATTTGGCTATATTTCGTCTTAAATTATAGGTGTTAAGCTCGGCCCAAGGAATCACGTTGTTCGAAAAGAAAAACGTAATAATACCCAATATAACAATAAAAATACTGAGTCCGGACATGGCGCGCTGCAACGAAATTCCGGTCGATTTCATGGCGGCAAACTCATAATTTTCGGCAAAGCTACCAAATACCATGATGGACGAAAGGAGTATGGTAAGCGGAAGCACCAAAGGAATAAGTTTCGGCATAAAATACACCAAAAACTTAACAATTACGATAAGGTCTAAATCTTTACCTGCCAGTTCTTTTATATACAGCCAAATGGTCTGTAAAACAAAAATCAGCATGAGTATAATAAACACGCTGAAAAAGGTTTTTAGGTAGGTTGTTAGTATGTAGCGATCTAAAATTTTCACTCGTTGGCCGTTTCAGTTGTTTACGGTAACATGTTGATGTTTTTCTGTTGTGGTCAATAAAACCAGACCAACATATTAGTCTAAATTATTGATGTAATAGTCTGTGTATTTACTGGCATCAAAGGTAAATAAGCTTTTTGATATGGGCCTATTCGTTTTAAAAGAATTAACGGTTAGCGTGGTTTTCGTTCCATTTTTGCCTACTTGAATAAGGTTGTAAATATTTTTGGTATTGGCATCGATTCCTAAAAGGATGTTTTTGATTTCAGAATTGGAATCGATGGGTATTAATTTTACATATTGGATTTTTCGGCCATTAATGTTTTGCTGGATGTCGATTTGGTAAGTATAGCCATCTTCATAAAACGAAAGCATTTTACTTGGGGTAATGGCATCGTTTTCGTCGTCAATGGTAGATGTAATGGTAACTTCTTCGTCTTCGGGGCTGATGCTGTAAAGGGTTTTTCCATCAAAAAGACGGGTAACGCCCAAAATATTCAAACGGTATTTTTCACCTTCTAAAACCACATCGCCTTTGGTTTCTTGCTTGATGTTTTCAGAAATGTTTTCAAGGGTGTATTTAAAATCGAGGGAAATGTTATTATAGCTTTTCACTTTTTCTGAAACTTCGTTCAAAAGTGTTTTGGCTTTGTTTTGGGCAAAAGCGTTAACGGAAAGTGCAAGCACTATAATAGTAAGTGTTTTTTTCATTTTTCAATCTAAATTTCGTTTTCTAAAAGTTTTTCTAAAGCTGTAATATCGGGCACCAAAACCTGTCTGGCTTTGCTGCCTTCAAAAGGGCCAACAATTCCGGCGGCTTCCAATTGGTCGATTAAACGCCCGGCACGGTTGTATCCCAGTTTTAATTTTCGTTGCAACAGCGAAGCCGAACCTTGTTGCGCTGTTACAATAACTATGGCGGCATCTTTAAATAGGGCATCGCGATCGGCTATATCTACATCAATACCTGTGCCACTTTCTTCGCCAACGTACTCGGGAAGCATGTAAGCATCGGGATAGGCTTTTTGCGAACCAATAAAATCGGTAATGCGTTCCACTTCGGGCGTGTCAACAAAGGCACATTGTACACGAATAAGGTCGTTGCCTTGGGTGTACAGCATATCGCCACGGCCAATAAGTTGATCGGCGCCAGAGCCATCCAAAATAGTACGGGAATCGATTTTTGAAGTCACCCTAAAGGCTATACGAGCTGGGAAGTTAGCTTTAATAATACCTGTAATTACGTTAACTGACGGACGTTGCGTAGCAATAATTAAATGAATACCAATGGCACGGGCCAATTGTGCCAAACGGGCTATTGGGGTTTCCACCTCTTTGCCGGCCGTCATAATCAAATCGGCAAACTCATCCACCACTAAAACAATGTATGGTAAAAATTGATGACCTTCGTTCGGGTTTAATTTTCTGGCCTTGAATTTAGCATTGTATTCTACAATGTTTCGGCACATGGCGTTTTTCAAAAGCTCGTAGCGGTTGTCCATTTCAATACACAACGAATTTAGCGTATTGATAACCTTGGTGTTGTCGGTAATGATGGCATCTTCGCTATCGGGCAATTTAGCCAAATAGTGGCGCTCAATTTTGTTAAAGAGCGTTAATTCCACTTTTTTGGGATCCACCAAAATGAATTTCACTTCGGCAGGATGTTTTTTGTAAAGTAGTGAAGTTAGAACGGCGTTGAGCCCAACCGATTTACCCTGTCCTGTGGCTCCGGCCATAAGCAAGTGCGGCATTTTTGCCAAATCGACCACAAAAGTTTCGTTGCTAATGGTTTTACCGAGGGCAATAGGCAGGTACATTTCAGAACTTTGGAATTTCTTCGAAGCAATTACCGAGCGCATGGAAACAATAGTGGAGTTTTTATTGGGCACTTCGATACCAATGGTGCCTTTTCCGGGGATTGGTGCAATAATACGGATGCCCAAGGCTGAAAGCGACAAGGCAATATCGTCTTCCAGATTTTTAATTTTTGAAATCCGGATGCCGGCGTCGGGCACAATTTCATAAAGCGTTACCGTTGGCCCAATGGTGGCCTTTATGCTGGAAATTCCAATTTTGTAATTGTTGAGGGTTTCAACAATGCGGTTTTTGTTTTCCTCAAGTTCTTCTTGATTGATTTTAATGCCTTCGGTATTGTATTTTTTAAGAAGCTCTAATGTGGGGAATTGGTATTTTGCCAATTCTAGAGTCGGGTCGAACTGCCCAAAATCTTCAACCAATTTATTCGCTAGGTTATCGGTTTCAGAGATTTCTTCTTTTACTTCCTCCACTTTAATTTCGAGGTCTGCTTCTTCGTCTTCACTTTCGTTTACGCTAACTTCCAGCGGCGCAGGAGCTTCTTTTTTAGTGTCTTTAACAGATTTTAATTCGGGGCCAATATTCTCTTCATCATCATCCAAAGGAATTTCGAAAGCCGATTTTATGGCTTCAGCTTCTTCTGTTAAATTATTATCCAATGGCGCTACCACGTCTTCTTTCATGCTCGACAGCTCGTCTTTTATATCTTTTTTAGCGGATTTAAAGAGTTTTGCAAAACTTTCAAAAGTGAGTTTAAAACGAATGGCTAAATAGGTGATCAATCCGAATAAAAGGAGCAGGGAAACGCCTATTTTTCCGATGTAATCCTGTAAAAACGTATTGAGTTCGAAACCAACCGTGCCTCCTAAAATATCGTTTTTGTTGCCAAAGAACCCTAAAAGAATAGAGATCCATATAATAATAAGGATGCCCCAAAACCAATGTTTTCTCAGTTTGGTTTTGTTGATGTTCATTAGTACATAAATGCCCGAAAGGAAAATTAATCCGGAAAATATAAATGAGGCCACCCCAAAACCACGTTGGATAAAAAAATCGCTGAGCCATGCTCCAGATTTGCTAAGCCAGTTTTGCGCTTTTATTTCGCGCGAAGTAAATTCCGTAAGTACACTTTGGTCGGCTTTGCCCGTAAATAAGAAGGACACAAAGGCAATAAAAAGGAGCAAACCTAAAATGGCCAAGAAACTGCCCAACACCATTTTTTGTTGGTTGTTTAGGTTGAATTTGGGCGTTGCCAACCTTTTTTTTGTTGTTGGTTTAGATTTGGTTTTCCTTTTGGCCATTAATGCGGGAATGTGGAATTGAAGTTATTGAATGGGTTAAATGCTAAATGGTTTTACAACTCAGCAAAAATACAAATTACTAACGTTTATCCTAGA
This sequence comes from uncultured Flavobacteriaceae bacterium, assembly GCA_964653155.1. Classification (GTDB taxonomy): domain Bacteria; phylum Bacteroidota; class Bacteroidia; order Flavobacteriales; family Flavobacteriaceae; genus Flavisericum. The sequence continues at coordinate 13,134 of CAZZDI010000071.1, forward strand.
GGGAATATTATTTTAAAA
>CAZZDI010000072.1:0-13117 GCA_964653155.1 uncultured Flavobacteriaceae bacterium
GAAAAGTAGGCGACTTCGAAGCACTTCACTTTCGATTAAGCACAAAGTTTGATACGAGCTAAAAGCCTTGAATTTATTACCGTTTCGCCTATTTTTTATATACATTATTGTGTGCTGCCTTTTTTTATTCATTCGGTTCAATATGAATTAGAACATGTCCTAAATTCGGTATTTCTTTTCTTAAATGGTCTTTTAATTGATGCGAAATGTCGTGTCCTTTTTTAACAGAAATTTCTCCATCAACTATTGCGTGCAAATCAACGTGGTATTTCATTCCTGCTTTTCGTATAAAACATTTTTCTGTTCCAATAATACCTTTGACTTTTATAGATTTTTCTCGAATTTCTTCTAATAAGTCATCATACAGATGTTCATCCATAATTTCGCCTAAAGCTGGTCTAAAAATCAAATAGCTATTGTAAAGAATAAAAGCAGAAGCCAATAAAGCTGCCCAATCATCAGCCGTTTCATAGCCTTTCCCAAAAATTAAAGCGATAGAAATTCCTATAAACGCCATAACAGAAGTTATTGCATCACTTCTATGGTGCCAAGCATCTGCTTTAAGAGAAGAGCTATTGGTCTCTTTACTTTTTTTGATTACTATTCTAAAGGACACTTCTTTCCATATAATAATTGCCCCAAGAACAATCAAAGTCCAAGATTTAGGAACTTTATGAGGTGTTTGAATATTTTGGATGCTTTCATAAGCAATAATGGTTGCTGACGTTACAAGAAAAGCGACTACTAAAAAAGTTATTAGCGGTTCAATTTTTCCGTGTCCATATGGATGGTTTTCGTCTGCTGGTCGTTTTGCGTACTTTAAACCAAATAGAACAAGTAGAGAAGAGAAAATATCGGCTGTTGATTCTATTGCGTCTGCAATGAGAGCATATGAATTGCCAAAGAATCCTGCAAGTCCTTTAATCAAAGCTAAACTGGTGTTTCCAATGATGCTAAAATAGGTAGTACGTATTGCAGATTGTTCGTTATTCATTTAGTTTTTCAGGTTGCGACAACTAGATAATAAACTCAAAAAAAAAAAAAAAAGGCTGTCTAAAAAGTTATATCCTGTGTTATATTGAGCTTTTCGAGATATCTTAGTATCTGATAATCAAAATCAGTTTCTACAGGCTCAACCTAACGAACGGAAAATAAATGACTTTTAGACAGCCTCGTTTTTTATAAATATTGCTTTATTTTACTTTCATAAGCTCAACATCAAAAACCAATGTGGCATCTGGTGGAATAACACCGCCAGCGCCTCGGCTTCCGTAGCCCAAGTGGCTAGGTATCACCAAACGGGCTTTATCGCCTACTTTTAAAAGCTGTATGCCTTCGTCCCAACCCGGAATAACCTGCCCTACTCCAATAGGAAACTCGATGGGCTCGTTACGCTTGTACGACGAATCGAAAACCGTTCCGTCTGATAATTGGCCTTTATAGTGTACAGAAACCGTTTTTCCTTTTTCGGCTTTGGTGCCGTTGCCTTCTTGAAGAATCTGGTAACGCAAACCGCTATCGGTTTTTTTAAATCCCGCCGCTATTTTATCCAGTTCGGCTTCGGCCGCTTTTTGGGCTTCAGCTATTCTTTTTTCACGCGCACCTTCAAACACTCTAAACGCTTCAACAGCGTTGAATTTTTCAGCTTCATCACCAACGCGTACTATTTCCAAAGACTCAATCTTATCGCCTTGCGTAATAGCATCAACCACTTCTTGTCCGTGCTCCACTTTTCCGAAAACCGTGTGCTTATTATCCAACCAAGGTGTTTCTACGTGTGTGATAAAAAACTGACTTCCGTTGGTTCCTGGCCCCGCATTAGCCATAGACAATATACCTGGGGCATCGTGTTTTAAATCTGGGTGGAACTCGTCATCGAACTGATAACCTGGATTACCGGCTCCCGAACCTTGGGGACAGCCTCCTTGAATCATAAAATCTGGAATCACTCGGTGGAATTTTAAACCATCGTAATAAGGCTTGCCCTGAGGCTTAGCGTTATTTTCTAAATTCCCTTCGGCCAAAGCCACAAAGTTACCTACCGTTCCCGGTGTTTTTTGGTACTCTAGAGCCACTAGGATTTCTCCTTTTGTGGTATTGAATTTTGCGTATAATCCGTCTTGCATTGTTCTAATTTTTAAGAAAGTGCAAAGATAGAAAACAAAGTGGGAAGTACGAAGTTAGACACAAAGTTTAATTGGCCACTTCGCTTATAAATTTAATTCGGTACAACCGCAGCTCTTCATCGTCGTAATCGCCATCAAATTCCTCGATGGCCGATTTGATATCATCAGATTCCGATTCCATAAAATACTCATGGATTTCTTCTTGTTGGTCTTCATCCAAAACGTCGTCAATCCAATAATCGATGTTCAGTTTTGTTCCAGAATAAACAATGGCTTCCATTTCCTTTATGAACTCTTCCATACTCATGCCTTTGGAAGCGGCAATATCATCCAACGGTAATTTGCGATCTACATTTTGGATGATATACAATTTATTTGAAGAATTTACACCGGTTGATTTTACCACCAAATCGTCCGGCCTAACAATATCATTTTCCTCAACATAATTGGCTATCATAGCTACAAAATCCTTTCCGTATTTTTTGGCTTTTCCGTCACCCACGCCATGCACGTTGCTCAATTCTGCAATGGTAGTCGGATATTTTAGTGCCATATCCTCTAATGATGGGTCTTGAAAAATAACAAATGGCGGCACGCCTAATTTTTTGGCATTCTTTTTACGAAGATCCTTGAGCATGCCCATTAAAACATCATCGGCCACAGCACCGCCACCTTTGGCAGCAGTGATAATGGTACCATCTTCCTGTTCGCCTTCAAATACGTGGTCTTCAGTCATCATAAACGACTGCGGTTTCTTTATGAAATCTTTACCCTCGTTTGAAAGTTTGATAACGCCATACGTTTCAATATCCTTTTTAAGATATCCGGCCACCAGTACCTGCCTTAAAAGTGCCATCCAATATTTTTTGTCCTTGGCTTTTCCTTGTCCAAAAAACGGCTGCTCGTTGGTTTTATGTGAATTGATTAATGCATTTTCCTTGCCCACCAAAACGTTCACCAAGTCTTTCGATTTATATTTTTGGTTGGTTTTTTCAATCACTTCCAAAAGCAGTTTCACATCGTCTTTCGCTTCGGTTTTCTTTTTGGGGTGACGAACGTTATCGTCCATATCGCCGCCTTCACCGGTTTCATTGTCGAATTCTTCCCCAAAATAATGCAGGATGAATTTCCGTCGCGAAATGGAAGTTTCTGCAAAAGCCACCACCTCCTGCAACAGCGCATGACCAATTTCCTGTTCGGCTACTGGTTTGCCCGACATGAACTTTTCGAGCTTTTCAATGTCTTTATAAGAATAGAAAGCCAAACAGTGGCCTTCGCCGCCATCGCGACCGGCACGCCCCGTTTCCTGATAATAACTTTCAATACTTTTTGGAATATCGTGATGGATTACAAAACGCACATCGGGTTTATCAATACCCATTCCAAAGGCGATTGTGGCCACCACCACATCAACATCTTCCATTAAAAATTGATCTTGGTAAAGCGAACGCGATTTGGCGTCGAGCCCGGCATGGTACGGCACTGCTTTTATGCCATTCACTTGAAGTACTTGGGCCAACTCTTCAACCCGCTTTCTACTTAAACAGTAAACAATGCCCGATTTGCCGTCGTTTTGTTTTATAAACCGAATGATATCGGCATCAACATTTTTAGTTTTTGGGCGTACTTCGTAATATAAATTGGGGCGGTTAAAGGAAGCCTTAAACGTTTTCGCTCCCGTAATACCCAAGTTTTTAATAATATCTTCCTGAACTTTTGGGGTGGCCGTAGCGGTTAATCCAATAATGGGAATGTTATCGCCAATACGGCCAATTATATGCCGAAGATTTCGGTATTCGGGTCTAAAATCATGTCCCCATTCACTAATACAGTGCGCTTCATCAATGGCCAAAAACGAAATTTTTACTGTTTTTAAAAATTCAACATTTTCATCTTTGGTCAACGATTCTGGTGCCACGTAGAGTAGTTTGGTTGTTCCGTCAACAATATCTTGCTTTACTCTTTTTACTTCTGTTTTATTTAACGAAGAATTCAACACATGGGCCACGCCATCTTCTTTAGAAATCCCCCTAATGGCATCGACTTGGTTTTTCATCAACGCAATTAATGGAGAAACCACAATGGCCGTACCCTCGCTCATTAAAGCGGGCAACTGGTAACATAGCGATTTGCCACCGCCAGTGGGCATAATTACAAACGTATGGTTTCCTGATAAGAGACTATCTATAACATCTTCTTGAAGTCCTTTAAACTTGCCAAACCCAAAGTTTTTTTTCAAGGCGTCCTGCAAGTCGGTTTTTGTTACTGACATGAACTGAATTAAAATTTAACTAAATTAAAAATAACTATAAAATCATTAAATCCGAATCATTGAATTTAATATAGCATTTGAAGAACCCTCATATTTTTTTCGTTAGTTTTGTAACGAAAATCCAAATTACAACAATTTTCAATTTTGATTATCATTTAAAGATAATAAATTCTTTAAACATCAACTTAAAAATAACAAAATTTGAAAGACAAAAATACTATTCTAGCCCGTGCCAAGCAGACTATAGAAATGGAAGGCCAAGCCATTTTAAACCTATCCGGCTTAATAACAGACGATTTTGCCCAGGCCGCAAAGCTTATATACAACGCCAAAGGCCGTGTAATTGTTACCGGAATTGGAAAGAGCGCCATAATTGGCAATAAAATTGTAGCCACATTAAATTCTACCGGCACCCCGGCCATTTTTATGCATGCTGCCGATGCCATTCATGGCGATCTGGGTTTAATCCAAAACGACGATGTCGTAATTTGCCTTTCAAAAAGTGGCAACACGCCCGAAATAAAAGTGGTGGTGCCGCTTATAAAACGTGTTAAAAACAAACTGATTGCCATAACCGGAAACCAAGATTCGTTTTTGGGCCAGCACGCCGATTACATTTTAAATACTTATGTTGAAAAAGAAGCCTGCCCCAACAATTTGGCCCCAACAACCAGCACCACCGCCCAGTTGGTTATGGGCGATGCATTAGCCATGTGTTTGTTGGACTTACGCGGGTTTTCAAGCAACGATTTTGCCAAATACCACCCCGGCGGCGCTTTGGGCAAAAAATTATATTTAAGGGTTGAGGATATTTCTTCGGTGAACCAAAAGCCGAAAGTTGAAGTGGGCACCAGCATTAAAGACGTTATTGTTGAAATTACCGAAAAAATGTTGGGGGTTACCGCCGTTGTTGAAAACGATAAAATAATAGGCATCATTACCGATGGCGATTTGCGACGCATGCTCACCAAAGCCGATGATTTTTCCAAACTCACCGCCAAAGACATTATGAGCCACAACCCCAAGCGCATCACCGCAAAATCGATGGCCATTGATGCCATTGAACTGATGGAAGCCCATGAAATTTCGCAATTATTGGTTGAAGAAAACGGAAAATACGCCGGCGTTGTACACTTACACGATTTAATAAAAGAAGGCATTATATAATGGCAAAGAAAGATATTAATGAGATGTCTTTTCTAGACCATCTTGAAGATTTACGTTGGCATTTAATTAGAATTTGTTTGGCGGTAATCATTGTGGCCACGCTTGCTTTTGTTTTTAGCCGATTTATTTTCGACCAAATTATTTTCGCACCGTTAAGAATGAGCTTCCCCACTTACCATTTTTTATGCGAAGCGGCTAATTTTATTGGGGTGGACACGACGTTTTGCGCTGAAGAAATGCCAATGATTATACAGAACCGTACCATGGCCGGGCAGTTTTCGGCCGATATTTGGACGGCCATTTTAGGCGGATTCATCATTTCATTTCCGTATGTCATTTATCAACTCTGGAAATTCATCAGTCCCGGTTTGCACGATAGCGAACGTAAACATTCCCGAGGCTTTATCATTATTTCGTCATTATTATTTTTCATTGGTGTGCTTTTTGGCTACTATATCGTTACGCCGTTATCGCTTAATTTTTTGGCGAACTATAGCATTTCAGATGTGGTGGACAACCAAATTGACATCAGTTCGTATATTGCCTTGGTACGCTCGTCGGCATTGGCATCGGGCTTGATTTTCGAACTACCCATTATCATTTACTTTTTAACCAAAATAGGATTGGTAACGCCACAAATATTGAAAAAATACCGGAAATATGCATTGGTTATTGTGTTGATACTTTCAGCAGTAATCACACCACCCGATATTGCCAGCCAAGTAATCGTGGCCATACCCATTTTGATCCTTTATCAAGTGAGTATTTATATTTCTAAAATTGTAGTGAAAAACCAATTGCGAAAAGAAAAACAGCAACAAACCGTAAAATAAAACTTATGCTTTAGTAGTTGAATATGATTTTACTATTTTTAGCGTTTATTAAAAGTACCTCGCGGAAAGCATAGAAGCAATTAAATCTCGATTATCGAGCACATAAAATTATGATTTTAAAGGCCGAAAATTTAATGAAGTCCTACAGCGGACGAAAAGTGGTGAAAGATGTTTCCCTTAAGGTGGAACAGGGTGAAATTGTTGGACTTTTAGGCCCCAATGGTGCCGGAAAAACCACGTCGTTTTACATGATTGTGGGCTTGATAAAACCCAACGGCGGCCACATTTTTTTAGATAATACCGAAATTACCAAATACCCCATGTACAAACGGGCGCAAAATGGTATTGGCTATTTGGCCCAAGAGGCTTCTGTATTCAGGAAATTGAGTATTGAAGACAATATTTTAAGCGTGCTGCAACTTACCAAATTGAGCAAAAAGGAGCAGCTCCATAAAATGGAATCGCTTATTGAAGAATTTGGTTTGGGACACATTCGAAAAAACCGTGGCGATTTATTATCTGGTGGCGAGCGCAGACGTACCGAAATTGCCCGTGCCTTGGCAACCGACCCGAGTTTCATTCTTTTGGATGAACCTTTTGCGGGAGTTGACCCCGTAGCCGTTGAAGACATCCAACGTATTGTGGCACAACTTACCAAAAAGAACATTGGCATTTTAATTACCGACCACAACGTACAGGAAACTTTGGCCATTACAGACCGTACCTATTTGATGTTTGAAGGTAGCATTTTAAAAGCCGGAGAACCCGAAGAATTGGCCAATGACGAAATGGTACGAAAAGTGTATTTGGGTCAGAATTTTGAACTGCGGAAGAAAAAAATTAGAGAATAGTTTTCAGTCCGCAGTCACAGTATCCAGTTTTCAAAACATTATTTTTTAACGCTTAACAACCAACTTTTTGGTTGCCAATGGGGTATTGTTTTCGTCTAAAATTTTCAGAAAATACACGCCACCAACAAGGTTTTCCGTATTTAGCTTGTAGGATGTTTTAGTGTTTTCGGCAGTCTTTATGAGTTTCCCGAACATATCAAAAACCTGAACATGTAATTCCTCATTCAAATGCGAACCAAAACGGATTGTCGTTTCTGTATTGGCAGGATTCGGAAACAACGAAACTAGATTTTCTTCAACTTTTGAAGTACTTAAGGGCTCCCCCACAAACTCCAACTTAATCACCGCTCCGGCGTCTGTAATGGTGTAAATATTCAACCCGTTGGCATCAATGGCTACATCTCTAAAGCGGTCGCCCGACGAGTGGAACGCTTCATAAGTACCATCTTCCAAGGCTGAACCATCCGCATTCAGTTTCGTCCTAAAAATAATACCTGCTTTCAACGTAGGAATTAAAAGCGATGTACCCCAACCGGGTATTTTTCCGCCTTCATAAATATCGATGCTTGAGGGCGCTACCGTTGGCCATCCCGAAGAATTTTCTGCTGTAGGTTCGGTAGCAAAAGTACTGTTGTAGGTTCCAATGGGCGGCATAAAATTGGGCATGCTCGCGGCCGAAACGGACTCTTCGATGGGCGACTCCGGGCAATTGGCAATCACATTACTGTAAGAACCGCACTGCGACGGGTAAGCCGACCAATTGCAATAGGCATAACCCATATCGTCGTTGTATCCGGCAATGAGTGGCCAACCGTAATTTTTACCCGATTCGATAATATTTAATTCATCATCGGTTTTATCACCGTGTTCGGAAGAATACAATTTTCCGTTAGAGCCAAACACCAATCCTTGGGCGTTTCTAAATCCGTAGGCATAAACATAGCTCACAACACCATTGAGTTCGGGGTTATCGGAAGGCATACTGCCATCTAAATTCAAACGGAAAATTTTTCCTTTGTAATCGGAATAATCAGAAGGACTGGTGGGCAAGTATTGCGAACGGATTTCGTTACAGGCGTTATCTCCCCTATTGGCTGCAAAATCGCCAATAGTCCAATATATTTTTAAATCCTGCCCAATTACGATCTTACCCGAAGTGTGGTCTGTACCGGCTTCAAAACCCTCAATTACCGTAAACGCAGAGGCACTATCCAAATTACCGGTTACGGCATTATAACTATATCGTTCAATCCGGAAACGGTCATCAACACCAGAACCCGCATTGGCATCATAGGTGTAAAGTAAATACACGTAATTGTTGGTTGTTGTGTTCACATCGGCATACAAATCGGGGTGAATGGTCATACCCATAAGTCCGTTTTGGCTGGTCGATTGGTACACTTTACTCGAAAGATTCAGCATTTCGGTTTTAGCACCCGTTAAGGGGCTGACCTTTGACACTTTTTTACCTTGGCGCTCGGTAATCCATAAATAATTATCGGGACCAAATAACATGGTATTGGGTCTATCCAGGGCATTATTTCCTGTGATGTTGGTTACCGTCCAATCTGAACCAGAAGTAATAGGCGTTTGCGCCACAATGGTATTAATCCACAGCAGGCACAGCATCATTGTTAATCGTTTCATATTTGTTTAGTTTGTTGTTTGTGCTTTCTTTTTGAATATTTTTTTAACTCCGGTTATGATCAAAAACGCCACAAAACCTACGGCCAGTCCTAAAATGAAATCTTTTATAAATGATGGCCAGTTTTCCATGAGATGATGGAAATATTCAATATTATGCGAGAAGATGCCTCCGGCAACCAAAATAAGCGCGATGGTACCAATAACCGATAAACTTTTAATGATAATGGGGAGCGCTTTCACTAACATACTGCCCAATCCAAAGAGGAAGCCTTTTCGGTCGCCACTTTTTTTGATGAGTGCCAAGCCTAAATCGTCCATTCTAACAATGAGCGCAACTATACCGTAAACCCCAACGGTGGCGATAATGGCCACTATCGACACTACCAAAACCTGAAACATAATAGGTTGATTTAAAACCGTACCTAAAGCGATAATCACGATTTCGACAGATAGAATGAAATCAGTAAAAATGGCCGATTTTATTTTGGCCTTTTCAACATCCAAAATCTCGCCGGCTTCTTTGTTCTTTATTTTTTTGTGATTATCATCATGTTGTCCATGCGGCACCAGGTATTCCATTATTTTTTCAACCCCTTCAAAAGCTAAATAAATACCGCCCATGATTAAAATTAAGGTAATGGCCCATGGCAGGAATGCACTGAGCAAAAACGCTACGGGCAAAATAATCAGTTTGTTTAAAAACGAGCCTTTGGTAATGGCCCACAAAACGGGTAATTCGCGCGACGACACGAAGCCTGTGGCCTTTTCGGCGTTTACTGCTAAATCGTCGCCCAATATACCGGCGGTTTTTTTAGTCGAAACTTTGGTCATTACCACAACATCGTCCATTAATGCGGCAATATCATCTAATAGAGCAAAAATTCCGGAGGCCATTAAAGCGTTTTATTTGAGGTTAAATTGTCGAAAACCGACAGAAGTACATAAAGAAGAATAATTAGAGGAATGGCAGCAAATTGTAAAACCACCAACAACACCACACAAAGTATGATGAAAATATAACGCAAGGCGTTGTTCTTAAAACTGAAATCCTTGAATTTTAAGGCAAATAGTTTAATGTTGGAGTTGAGTATATAACAGCTCAATACAGTTACCGCAATTAAAAACCATTTATTGAGAATGATGGCGTTAATGGCATCGTTATTCTGAAATTCGATAATAAGTGGTAACGACATGATGAACAAAGCATTGGCCGGTGTAGGCAAGCCTTTAAAATAAGTTTGTTGCTCGTCATCAATATTAAATTTTGCTAAGCGGTAGGCAGAGGCCAAAGTGATTGACAAGCCCAAAAAAGGCCAATAACTACCTCGTGTCAATTCAAATAAGGACGTTTGAAAATCATTTTGAAAATGATCCATCCACCCCACTTGGGTTAAACTTAAAAGTTTAAACATAATAATTCCTGGAACCACGCCACTCGTCACCACATCGGCCAAAGAATCCAGCTGTAAGCCCAATTCGCTCTGCACTTTTAGTTTTCGGGCGGCCAAGCCATCAAAAAAATCGAAAAAAATGCCTAAAAACACAAAAAAAGCGGCGGCCACAAAATGGTCGTTCACCGCAAAAATCACCGCAATACAGCCGCACAATAAATTCAATAGCGTTATGGAATTGGGTATGTGTTTCTTCATAGAGTTCAATTTATATCTGTAAAAATAGCAAACAAATTACGTCTAAAACAAGTAATAAACAATATCTATTGCAAATTGAAGTTAATAGGTTTATAAATTACGTGCATATTTCCTGTGTAAAAGTTAATTGTTTTAAATTTGCCACAGGTAACCGCCGTATAAATTTTTCATCTGTTCTAAGTAGGTTTACATCTGGAAAATTTATATCGGTTTGTAAAAAAATTGGGATTGAAACCGTACTTAACCACCTTACTTTGCTTGTTTTCCATCGTCCTATTTGGTCAAACCACAAGGAAATATTCCAACGAGTTTATGAATATTGGGGTTGATGCCGCTGCCTTGGGCATGAGCAGTGCGGTAACAGCCCATACGGCCGATGTGAATTCGGGCTATTGGAATCCCGCCGGACTTTTAAAGCTGGAAGACAACCAATTAGCGCTGATGCACTCCAGTTATTTTGCCAATATTGCCAATTATGATTATGCCGCTTTTGCTATGCCGTTGGACAAGCAAAGTGCCGTGGGTATTTCGTTGATTCGTTTTGCTGTTGATGATATTTTGAACACCACCCAACTTATTGACGAACAAGGCAATATTAATTACGACCGGATCAGCCTATTTTCAACCGCCGATTATGGATTGACGTTTTCGTACGCACGTTCGTTGCCTGTTCAAGGGTTGAATTATGGCGTAAATGCGAAAGTGATCCGAAGGATTATTGGCGATTTTGCGTCCTCGTGGGGCTTTGGGCTGGATGCTGGCATTCAATTTGAAACGAATAACAATTGGAAATTTGGCGTTATGGCACGCGATATCACCACAACGTTTAATGCTTGGGCCATTGATGAGGAAGAATTCGAAACCATCAGGGATGCCGTTGAAGGCCAAAACCAAGAATTGCCCGAAACTACCGAAATTACCATTCCGAAATTACAGATCGGCGTTTCAAAATTGGTCGATTTCAATTATGATTATACCTTGCTCACTTCCGTGAATTTGAATGTCCGTTTCGAGGAAAACAACGATATTATTTCCACTTCGGTAGCCAGTATCAACCCGGCTTTGGGCTTTGAATTTGGATATATCGACATGGTTTTTTTACGTGCCGGAATGGGCAATTTTCAAAACGAACGGCAGTTTGATAATTCGGAACAATTGAGCTTTCAGCCCAGTTTTGGTTTGGGTTTTAAATACAACGGCATTCAAATAGATTACGCTTTTACCGATATTGGCGACCAAAGTGTGGCACTGTATTCCAACGTATTTTCTTTGAAACTTGACTTTAGCATATTCAGATGATGCAAAAAACACTCCTTTTTTTATCGTTCCTTTTTGTTTTATTGACTTCCGAAGCACAGCAAAATCAGTTGTCAGACATGGCTGAAATCAGTGTACTTACCGTTGGTCCCGGCACCTCGCTTAACGATGCTTTTGGCCATAGTGCCTTCCGGATTAAAGACCAAAAAAAAGGCATTGATGTGGTTTATGGTTACGGCGAATATGATTTTGACGCCCCATATTTCTATTTGAAATTTGCCCAAGGAAAACTGCATTATTTGATCAGTAAAACTGAATTCAGCCGATTTTACCAGATTTACAATTATTACAACAGGTCGATAAAAGAGCAGGTTCTCAACTTGAACCCTTCTGAAAAACAGCGGTTGTTCGACTATTTAATAAACAACTACAAGCCCGAAAACCGAAAATACCTTTACGATTTCTTTTTTGATAATTGTGCCACCAAGATTAAAGATGTTACGCAAAAGGCATTGAACGATTCGGTAAATTTCTATCCGCCAAAAGATTATCAAGAAGCTACTTTTAGGACTTTAATTCAAAATAACCTCAACCGAAATTCATGGGGAAGTTTGGGCATTGATGTGGCCTTGGGCTCGGTTATCGACCGAACAGCCACGCCCGAACAGCACATGTTCCTGCCCGAAAATATTTATGCATTTTTCGAAAATGCCACCATAAAAAACAGCAACCAACCGCTAGTGAAAGAAAGCCGAGTGGTTTACACAAAAAAAGAGACCAAGCAACCCAGTTCGTTTTTAAGCAGTCCGTTGTTTATTTTTGGGATTGTTGGCCTGTTTATCGTTTTTATTACTTACAAAGATTACAAAAACCGCACCCGAAGCAAATGGTTGGACACTGTTCTTTTCAGTATTACCGGGCTTATAGGCATTTTTATTTTATTGCTTTGGTTCGCCACCGACCATTTGGGCACGCACCAAAATTACAACCTACTTTGGGCCTTTGCACTTAATCTTTTTATGATTGGGCAATTGCTAAAAAAACAACCAAGTGCATGGTTTGTTAAATACGTAAAACTATTGATTATTCTGCTTTGCCTTTTAACACTACATTGGGTGATTGGCGTACAAGTTTTTGCCATTGGGTTAATTCCTTTGCTATTGGCGCTTTTTGTTCGGTATTTGTTTTTGGTGAAAAGGCTTTAATCATCCTATAGCTAAATCTGAATAGTTTGACATAATGTAATTGTTTGTTCTGAACGCTTTTGCTGAGCATCTCGACTCCGCTCGATACAGGCTTAAGTCGAAGTAAAGTG
>CAZZDI010000073.1:0-12509 GCA_964653155.1 uncultured Flavobacteriaceae bacterium
TCGAGCGGAGTCGAGATGCTCAGCACAGGCGTTCAGAATGAAACAATTACATTATATCAAACTATTCAGGTTTAGCTATACTTTTTAAACAGTCTTTTATCATTAGTTTAAACCAAAAAAGATTCATCAAAACGAAACAATAAGTCACAAAAAAACCTTGAAGCAAACTTCAAGGTTTTTTTTAGAATTTATTTCAAGTGTAAGCTTAATCTTGAACTTGGAAAATAATTGGTAAAGAATATGGTACGTTTACCGGTTTACCTCTTTGTTTTCCGGGCTTCATTTTAGGCAACAAGCCAATAACCCTGGCAGCCTCTTTTTCTAACCCTGGGTGTGGTGCTCTGGCTCGAATACCAGTTACCGTACCTGTTTTGTCGATTTTGAATATTACGTTTATACGCTGTCTTCCAGACAAACCAAGATCAGTAGCTAAATCGGTATTGAATTTTTTGTTTACAAAATCGTATATTTTTTTCGACATACAGTCCTTTTTTTCTTGGTTGTTTCCTTTCTCACAACCTGGAAAAACCGGTACATTTTCAATTACCGAAAACGGCACGTCAATATCTTCCTCTACTTCAACAACCTCAACTTCTTCAACCTCTACAATTTCGGTTTCTTGATCTACTTCTGTCGATTCGATTACGGTTTCCTCAATCTCTACCTCATCTTCAACAATCTCGATAACCTCGGGTGCTGCTGGTGGTGGCGGTGGTGGCGGTGGCGTTTGTATTTGTTCTGTTAATGGAATTTCTTCTTCAATTTCCTCTTCCATAGCTACCATACCTATGTCTATCTCTTCCTTATCGTAAGTTTTATAGTTTATGGCGTAATTGGTAAGGAATAACATAAGTGCTAAACCAATGGCGAAGTACAACGAACTGTTTCGCCCAACATTTGCTTTAGAATTTTTTTTAGGTTCCATAATTTATTCGTTTATCGAGATTGCTAATTTAACTATTTATTTCACAAAAAAGCAAGGCTTTAATGGTTTTTAACCTGTAAAGTTTGCTTTAGCCACAGAACGCCAGCGGTTAACAATGCGCCGAGACTGTTGGCTACCATGTCGTACACATCCAAACTTCTATAATCTGTGACGGCATCTTGTAATACCTCAATAATTATGCCGAAAACCACAGCAAAAACAAGCGCATAAAGTATGGTTTTTGAACGCCCAGCGGAAGAATAGCACATAAAAGTACCAAACCACAATAAAGTTAAAACGCTGTAAGCCAAAAAATGAAAGATCTTATCGCCAAAAGAAACCCCAACGTCTGGCAAATTATTCAAACGAATTAAGCACACCAAGGCCAAGGCCAAAGTGTACATTATTGTAGCCAGAAGTATTAGTTTTTTAAGCACCAATCAAGGCTTTGTAATCGTCGGCAGACATGAGTCCGTTGATTTCCTCGGCATCCGAAATTTTCACCTTGATCATCCAGCCATCGCCATAAGGATCGCTATTTACTTTTTCGGGCTCGTCTTCCAACAATTCGTTGAATTCAATAACTTCGCCAGAAAGCGGCAAAAACAAATCGGATACGGTTTTTACGGCCTCAACCGTTCCAAAAATGTCTTCGGCATCTAAGGTTTCATCCAAAGTTTCAACCTCAACATACACAATATCACCCAGTTCGCTCTGCGCAAAATCGGTAATACCAATGGTAGCAATATCACCTTGAATGGATATCCACTCGTGATCTTTAGTGTACTTTAATTCTGTAGGGATGTTCATTTATATGTCTATTAAATTATTTCGGCAAATGTATTTATTCGCCTGTAAAATTCAAATATAATGCATGTTAATTACCAAAATTGTACCTCAGCGTTAGCCCCGAACGGATGGTTGTTTGCGGAAATGCCGTTGAAATGGCATATTCTGAAAACGTATAATCGAAATAAAAGATACCCGTTAGGTTTTTACTGAAGGCATAATCGGCCGAGTATTTCAAGCCCCAAATGGTTTGCCCCGATGTGATTTGGTTGTTTTCCAAATCGAGGTAACGGATAATGGTTTTGTTATCGCGCACCGAAATATCGGCTTTCATATTCAAATCGCTCACAATACGGCGTTGCGGGCCGGCCAGTTTAGACCGGATGCGCAAGTCTTTAATACGGTAACCCAAACCAATAATGTATTCATTCCCTTGTACTTCGGTCATTAAATTGTTGTCGAAACTTAAAGACAGTAACCTATCCTTTCTAATTTCAGCCAGAATCTTGACCGAATTTTTCATTTCGAAATCCAATCGCATCAACGGACTGAACATTTCGGTTAAGTTGATATTACTGAACAAACGGGCGTTTTTAAAGTTACCCGATTGGTCTAAAGCTTCCTGTGGTTGATTGGAATATGGCGTTTCGGCAACGGGTTGCTCGTTGTCATCCGGATTTAAGTTCAAATTCAAATTGGTTGAAAACTGGTTGATGGTATAGGTAGAACGGTAACCATGCGTTAACGAAAAACGTTTAAAATGCTTTTTAAACCAGTTAAACTTCATAAAACCAGTGTATTTTAAATCCCAGTTCGGGATGGGCACATCCCTAAACGCCGAGGTTTTCACTTTGTTGGCATCCTGCCCCGAATAGGCCGCCAAAAACGCCGGCAACAATACTTTCTGGCTATTTTTACCGAAACCTAACGGAAAACCGTCTTCGGCATTTCTTTCATAGCCTGTGGTACCGTAAAATTCCTCTGCTAAACGCTCGGCCACTTTCAATCGATTTGCTCTAAATTCATCAAAAGCTTCGCTCACATTTTCATCACTTTTACCGAAAGCCGTTTTTATCAATACCGTTGAAATATTGAAATTCCCAAAAGTGTTTGGCGTTAACGGATTATAAACCCCATTGACTACATTGTAATTTTCGGCATAATTTTCATAATAGGCACGGTTTCCAATCAGGTCGATTTTTAAATCATTAACAGGTTGCAAACTCGCCGATAGATCCAATTGCTTGGTATTGGTCGCCGTAAATTGCTGATTGAATTCTGGGAACACCGTTAGCCAACCTCGCCTAGCCGCCAAATAACGCACATCGCTTTGGCTACCAAAAGTATAGCCCACGGTGGGTTTCAAAGTTCCTATAAAACCTGGAGTTCGGGTATATCCCGGCAAGAAGGTACCGTTGTTTTCAGAATAGTTAACCTGAATTCTTTTTATGCTCGTTAAAACATCAACCCCGGCATTTAAAATTTTGGTCACCGACTGGTTTTTAGGCTTCGATGGGTTGTTATTTTCGGCATTTCCTCGTGGCGGCCCACCTGGTGTATTGGTTCTTCGTCTTACCGTTCTTACCGGTTTTTTTACCAAACCGACATACTTGTAAAAACGGGTCATATCTAACGAGGCATTGATGTTATGCACATTGGAGTTTTGTATGGTATTCCCCAAATCGTAAGTTTGGCCATCCAGCTCTACATTACCGAATAAATCCGACCCTTTTTGCCATTGGAAACTGCCCGTGTATTGATACGTCGCATCAATAAAATTGAAGGTCGGGATTTTATTGATGGGCAATTGATAGGTTACCCCCAAATTTTGGTTTTGCCTGTTAGGGTCGCCTACATCCATTAAACCGTCCCAAACATCCAATCGCTCGTCTTGCTCACCTCGGATTAAATCGTTATCCACAAAATAATTCCTAACAATATTATTGTTCGCCGCCGTAAAATTAAACTGAAGCGCATCGGTTAAATTGTAGTTAATGGTGTATTGAAAATCGAAAGTATAATTTCTTCGGAAAAGTTCCTCGATACCAATATTATCTCCCGTTAAATCAACTTCCCTAAATTTTTGCCTGTTGAATTGCCTGTTGATATCGGTATTCACCGTAAAACTTGATGGCATTAAATTGAGGTTGAAATCTTTTATGATTTTCCAATATTTATTTCTGAAAAGCGAATCGTTGTTTTTAAAGGGCTCCACTTTCACCGGATTGAAATTATGCGCATAGTTGGCCCCAACCCTTAAGGTTTTGTTTACCGAATTTTCAATTTCGAAATCGCGGTGCTCCACCTTGTTGTACGAGTAGTTCAACGTTACGTTTTCCACATCGTAAAAGCGCGGTTTTTTATCGGTCGTCCTGTTTTTTCTAACCCCAATAAAGTTGATGCTTTGCCGTTTGGTATAATCTTCCGATTGTTTTTTGATGCGTTCGCGCTCAGCGTTATCGTTGGCCGCTTCCAATCGCGACTCTAAAGTTAAATCCTTATAAAAGGCATCGTATTTTGGAGTAATCAATTCTTCACTCTGCCCGTAATTAAACGGTACTTGCACACCCCATTTTTTAGGTAGCAATTGCCCCACATTAACATTGGTCACCACATCGTATTGCTTTACATCCTCCAAACTACGCTGGCTTGGGCCTTGCTCTAAAGCTCCAAAACCAGAAGTACTTTGTCTAGCCGTGGCACTAACGTTGGCAAAATCGGCAATATTGCTGTCCATGCTTACCACGGCTGCCCAACCGCCTTCATTTTCCAAATCGGAAAGACGCAATTCGTTAAACCATACTTCGGCGCAAAGGTTGTTGTCGTTCGAAACGTTTTTCACCCCAACCATTAAAGTTCTGATATCTCCAAAACTCGGGTTTCCTTTTATTCCCACACGATGCTGACCAATAACATGACCACCAAACGGATCGGTAGCCAATACCAATTCGCCATTTACAATATCGAAAAAGGTAGGGTCTTCATTGGCTAAAGTCATGTTCGAAATGCCTTCGGCTTTTACTTTCCCTAAAATTTCAATGGGCAGGTTGACTTCGTTTTCGGTGGGCCAAAGTCCTTCTCTCGAAGTAGATGTGGAAACCAATAACGGAATTTCAATTTGATAGTAGTTCTCGGTTAAATCGTTACCCATCCTAATGAAACCAACCAAATCACCATCACCCAAGCTTCCTGTTCCAGAATCGTCGCCATCCTCGGCATGCATAAACATCCGGATGCGTTTGTACTGGCGCATATCTACATTGATGTTTTTAAACACCGCACGGGCATCTTCGGTTTCCAGATTACAAACCTTGGTGACCAACGATTGTTCGTTTTGGCGCACCACCGTATTGTTGTTAAACAACTCTTCAGGGTCTATTCCTGGCGGACTATCGTAACTCCCTTCATTTTCTATAGTTCCGATAACCCCCACTGAAAAATCGGTTTGTGGGTCGCTGGGCTCCGGATCATCTTTATCCAACACTTGGGTATAGCGTCTCCAATCGCTTCGTACCAAATCCAAAGTTCCAAAACGGAACACGGTAGCCTGTTGAAATTCCTTTAAATAAATTCTTGCAAAACGTACCGACCTTAAATCATTGATACCTCCTACCGCTCTAACATGCGCTCCTTGCACAGGCACTCTAAACTGGTACCAGCGTACATTTTCACTTTCACCGTTGGGGAAATTACGTTGTCTTTCTTTATAATCTCTTAAGAATTGTTTTAACGGATTGGAATCTGGTAAATTTTGAAAATCAGCGCTAGATGTAGGAAGGTTTTGCCGGGTTAAATCCAATTCATATTCATAATAGCTATCAATCGTGTTCATGGTATTGTCGCGATTAATATCCTCTACATCGGGTTGGGTATTGGCACCACGGTTGGTATTCGAAAACGTGTCGGGTGAATTTCCATCTACCCCATTGAATCTTTTATAACGCTCAAAAATACCACCTTCGGCATTTAGGAAATAAGTATAATTATCGTTTGAGGGATCGTCACCAAATTCACTTCCAAATACGGCAGCCTCTTCTTCGTCGTTGTAGCCATCGTAACCCACATCTTGGTTGGTGCGTTCTTGCCCCGTAGTATCGAAAGCATACACCAAACTTTGGTTTTGCGGCGTTACCGTGCCCCAACTGGTAGGCTGTAGCAAACTCACATCGCCATCGGCAGGCAAACCATTTTCATATAACTTTTTGCCGTCTTTTATAATATCTTCGGAAATGTTACCGAGGTTGAACACCAGTTTACCTCCCGGATTGTTCGGATTACCTTGAAAAGGGTCTTGTAACCAAAAATCGATATATTCCACGTTTTGTTGTTCGAAATCGGTGGAAGTGATCTGTCTGGTGATTCCCGCCCAAGCATTTTCGGGATCGGGAATGGTGCCGTTGGCCGAAGTGGGATTAAAATTGTACGGCCCTCGTTCTTCCGGATAATACGCCAAATCGAATGTATATAATACCGAGTTTTGGCCCTGAACAATATCCCTGTCGGGGAACAGTTCGTTGATAAACACGCGGCTGGTGTATAAATCGGAGAGGTCGTCGTCAGTAACACCATTTGGGCGTTGGCTCGTATAAAAAATAGGATCGATAACGTACCAGTTTAGCATGGCACGGTTGAATCCGTTTTCAATGGTGGGGTCATCTTCCGGATCAGGTTGCCCGTCACCATTTAAATCAATTGGCCTACTCGATAAAAACCACGATTGCTGCGAGGTTAAATCGATACCGTTTTGCGAACCTTCAAAATCATCAATGTACGATGTGGCCTCACCATTTAAGTCGGTGCCTTTGGGTGCACCGGGTGCCAAATAAGCAAACTCGCCACGTAGTGACAAATTCGATTCCACATCAGTATCAATATTCGGGAGCTTGTTGGCCAATCGCGTTAAAAACGGCACTTTGGTGGCATAGTTTCCATTCAATCCGAAAATGGTATTATTAATGGACTCCGATCCGTAATTCGCCTTTTGCGTAATGGGCCGTTCGTTAAGATTCAATAAGGTACCGCCCAAAACAAAGTTTTCGTTGAATTTATGTTCCACATTGAAACCCGTAAAACGACGCGTTTGCTGACCAAAAACGGCATTGTTTTCGGTGGAAACCTCAATAGGTGTGTTTGATGCTTTTAAAGCTTCATCTAAAATTTGAACACGCCCCAATTGATAATTTACCGTATAATCGATGCCCTCAACCAATACACGCCCGCCAGCAGTAACACGCACCGAACCTCGTGGCACGTTAAACGAACCGATAGGAATACCATCGCCACCACTGGATTTGTAACGGCCTTTTATTTTGAATTTGTTTTTTTCGGCATCCTCTAAAGCGGCCGTTTTGGTACTGTTGTATAGCGTATTGAAAACGTATTTTTGCTGGTTGTCGTCATAAGTCGATTCGTCTTCGTAATTACCCGTTCCCAATTTATTGAACAGGTATTCCCCGAACGGCTCGGCGCTGGTAAACACAATTTTTCCGTTTTGCGGAATCACGGTAATGCCCGGCACAAAATCGAAAAAGCCATCGCCTCGGGTTTGCGGGTCGTTATTAAAATTCAATTTATCGAGATTGAACACTCTTAACAATGGCGAATTTTCAATTAAATCGTCTTCGGGTGTTGAACCGTTTACTGGATTTCCATTGATATCAAAAGCGAAACTTCCGCTAACGGGCGCAATAAAATTCAACGGTGAGGCTTCGTTGTAAAAAATATTCAGTTTAAAATCTTCCTGACTCAAGTTATAGGCGCCTGTGTCGTAAATGTTTTTCATCATCAAGTCCCAAATAGGTAAATCGACATTGGTCACACTACTTTTTAGCATTTTCAGCACCAAACTGGAATTGACCACCGAAGTGACCTGCCCTTGGTCGTTGGTTTCTACATCGGTAGCATCCACACCATCGTTGGCAAACTCACCCACCTGATAAACATTTCCGGACACGGTATATTGAAACGCTACTGCCAAAACCTCATCGTTATTCAAACGTTGGTTTAAGGAAATATAACCTAATTCCCGGTTTACGGTATATTCCTGTCCTTGGGTTAGTTTTCTGGCATTTTCTAATTTCGCGTAATCGAAACCTTCGCGGGTGTTGGCCACCTCGATGCCCGCTTGAGCCGTTGAAATATCTCGAATACTTTGGTTTAACTGCGAGCTTGGCGCAGAACCAGCTATATTGGTGGGATCGAAAGCATTGTTTCCATTATCCGGAAAAGCACCCGGGCCTGCCAAAACATTCACACTTGAATATACGTTGTCGGTTTCACCCAAATCCTGTAAGGCTACGATATTACGCACGTTTTCGGTACGGTTGCTTCGGTTGGTAACCCAAACTTCAATACGGGTAATTTGTAACCCACGGTTATTGATAAACGGATAATTTGCCAATGAAGCATCGTAAGTATCCCTAAAATATTGGGACAGGAAGAAGTGACGGTTTTCGTCATAATCTCTAACAAAAAGTTCGAACTCCTCCAACGTTCCACCGCCTTGTGCCACAACGGTATTGCCTTGCGATTTTTGTTCGGAAAACACGCCCGTTACAGTCGTTTTCCCAAATTGCAGTTGTGCTTTTACACCAAACAGACTTTGTGCCCCGGTGATGAGCGAACTGTTGAGTGGCATACTCACGTTACCGACTTCAATTTTTTGGATGATATCATCTTCCGTTGGAGTGTATTCCAACTTAATTAAATTCTGAAAATCGAAGGTAGATTGGGTATCGTAATTAGCCGTTACCTGCAATCGTGTTCCCACTTTACCCAACAAACTTAAACTGATACGCTGATCGAAATCGAAAGTGAAATTACTTCGGTTTCGTGGTGAAAACGACGGGTTATCCTGTTTTGAAAATAGGATGCCCAAATCCATTTCAACCGAACCTTGCGGCACTACTTCGATGACATTGCTACCAAAAATGGTTTCAAAAAAATCGGACTGCACATAAAATTCGGGCAACAGGTTTTTGCGTTCGTCTTCGGCACCTTCTTTTTTACCATCAAAAGCATCGATTTTTTCTTTGTAATAGCCCTTTAAATTTTCCCTTGCTACTAAAGCGTAATATTCATCGGGCGTTAAAATGACCGGATAATTGATATTAAATTCGCCTATTTTTTCAGTGTAAATGTAGCGATCGGTAACAGAATCATAAGTGTATTTAGACTCCACACTATTGGGGTTGGGCATTTTTATCTGGCCTACATTATACCCCGCTTGAACAGAATCTTGGGCTGGCTCCTGACCCCAAGACCAAAAGGAAACACAAAAAACACAAGCCAGTAAAGTATATAGTTTATAAGAGTTTTGGTTAGTTCTGTTCAAAATGGTTATAAATTTTTTAGAGCTTGTTTTATAATGGTTTCAACATCTGCATCCGGCTGGACCTTCACAATCTTATCGACCACACGCTCTGCTTGCTTTTTGGCAAAACCGAGCACTTCTAAAGCAGATAACGCTTCATCTTTGTTGGTATTGTCTTTTGCAACCGAAACTTCATCAATATCATAAATCTTTAAAACCTTGTCCTTAAGATCAATAATAACGCGCTGTGCCGTTTTTGCTCCAATTCCTTTTATGGACTGGATTAACGCGACGTCTTCACTAGCAATGCCCTCGCGTACCTGTTTTGGCGTTAAGGAGGACAACATGGTACGCGCCGTACTAGCACCAATACCGCTAACCGATATCAACAACCTGAAAATCTCGCGTTCGGCAAGCGATGAAAAACCATAAAGCGTATGGGAATCTTCTTTGACTTGAAGGTGGGTAAACAGTCTTAAATTCTCTGCATCAGGTATTTGCGAAAACGTATGCAGCGAAATATTGAGCATATACCCCACTCCATTACAATCAATAACCACATGCGTTGGATTTTTCTCAGTAAGTTTTCCTTGAATATGTGTTATCATCTACAGCACTTCATTAACCGACCAAATGTAATAAATTTATTTTCAATAAGATTACCTGGCGTTTGCCTTTTCCTTTTCCAATTGTTCTTTGTGTTGCGCATCTACAACAGCAATGGCGGTCATGTTTACAATTTCATCAACACTGGCTCCCAATTGCAAAATATGCACCGGTTTGCGCATACCCATCATGATAGGCCCAATGGATTCGGCCTCGTTTAAGGCTTTCAACAATTTATAGGTAATGTTGGCTGAATCTAAATTTGGAAAAATAAGCGTATTCACTTTTTTGCCCACCAATTTTGAAAACGGAAAACGTTCTTTAAGCATCTCGTCGTTTAGGGCAAAATCGGTTTGCAATTCGCCATCTACAATCATTTCTGGGTGATAACGATGCAGGTTGGCCACGGCATCGCGTACTTTTGAAGCCTTTTCGCTGGTTGACGACCCAAAGTTGGAATATGAAATCATGGCCATAACCGGCGTAAGCCCGAACATTTTCACCACATGCGAAGTCATTTGGGCAATTTTGGTCAACACTTTTGCATCGGGATCGATGTTGATGGAAGTGTCACTTAAAAACAACGGGCCACGCTTGGTCATCATCATATTTGTGGTGGCCACACGGTTTACGCCATCGGCCATTCCAATCAGTTCAAACATGGGTTTAACCACGCTGGGATAATTTCTGGAATAACCTGAAATCAAGGCATCGGCATCGCCTTCGTTCACCATCATCGCGGCAAAATAATTACGTTCACGCATCAACCGTTGCGCTGCATAATAGGTTACCCCGCGGCGTTTGCGTTGTTCCCAATATACTTTGGCATATTTGTTTTTCCGCTCGTTTTCTTCTTCTGTTTTTGGGTCGATGATAAGGACATCGTCAGCATCAAACTCTATTTCGGCCATTAATTCCTTAATCGTTTCTGCTCTACCCAACAAAATAGGAATGGCTACGCCTTCCTCATAAACAATTTGTGCCGCTTTGATTACGGCCAATTGGTCGGCTTCAGCAAAAACAACCCGTTTTGGGTTCAATTTGGCGCGGTTCAATAACAGTCTTACCAATTTATTATCGGATCCCAAACGTTCGCGAAGCGTATCTTTATAATCTTCCCAATCGGTAATGGGCGATTTGGCCACGCCACTTTCCATGGCTGCTTTTGCTACGGCCGGCGGTACTTCGGCAATTAACCGGGGGTCGAATGGCTTCGGGATAATGTAATCTTTACCGAAAGCCAAACGGGTTTCTCCATAAGCGACATTAACCTGTTCTGGCACGGGTTCTTTAGCCAATCTGGCCAAAGCCTCGACCGCTGCCATTTTCATTTCTTCGTTAATTTTGGTAGCACGAACATCTAACGCGCCTCGGAAAATGAACGGAAAACCAAGCACATTGTTCACTTGATTAGGGTGATCGCTACGCCCTGTGGCCATAATCACGTCTTTTCGGGTGGCAACAGCCAAATCGTATTTTATCTCGGGGTGAGGATTGGCCATGGCGAACACAATGGGATCTTTCGCCATAGATTTCAGCATTTCGGGCGATAGTACATTGGCCATGGACAGGCCTATAAACACATCGGAATCGACCATTGCTTCTTCCAAAGTATCGATTTTACGGTGTGTGGAAAATTCGGCTTTTTCGTCCGAAAGGTTTTCGCGGTCGTCGCGGATAACGCCTTTACTATCGAGCATCACCATGTTTTCGCGCTTGGCGCCAAAGGCTTGGTATAACCGCGAACAGGAAATGGCTGCCGCCCCGGCACCACTAATTACGATTTTAACTTCGCCAATGTTTTTCTTCGTTAACTCTAACGCATTGATTAACGCTGCCGCGGAAATGATGGCCGTACCGTGCTGATCGTCGTGCATCACCGGGATATCGAGTTCTTCCTTCAATCGGCGCTCAATTTCAAAAGCTCCCGGCGCTTTGATGTCTTCAAGGTTTATTCCTCCAAAAGTCGGCGCAATGTTTTTAACCGTTTCAATGAATTCATCTACATTTTCGGTATCTACTTCAATATCAAAAACATCAATATCTGCAAAGATTTTGAACAACAGGCCTTTACCTTCCATTACGGGTTTTGAGGCTTCGGGGCCTATGTTCCCCAAGCCTAAAACCGCCGTACCGTTTGAAATTACGGCCACCAAATTACCTTTGGCCGTGTATTTGTAAGCGTTGTTTTTATCCTTTTCAATTTCCAAACATGGCTCTGCCACCCCTGGCGAATAGGCCAAAGACAAATCGCGTTGTGTAGCGTATTTTTTGGTGGGAACTACTTTTATTTTCCCGGGAACGGGCTTGGCATGATATATAAGGGCTTCTCTGCGTTTGCTTTCTTCACTCATAGTTTTCGGTTAATTAACTAAACGAACAAAGATAAGAAACCTGTTGAATGGAGGGCCTAAACTTGTAATTTTTTGCAGAAGTGCTCTATTTAGTTTTTTTGTTGCTATAAATGAGCACTATTCCTATTTTTTGAATAGGTTGTTGTTTTAAATAGCCCGTTCTAAAAACAGAAAAAAGCCCATAACCATCCACAGGAACGCAGGGTTGACCATTACTTTATCTAATTACTTTTACTAAAACATTTTGAATATGCGCATTCATTCATAATCCTGTAATATTATCAATAACGAGTCTTTTGAAGAGCCTTCCCCAAAAAAATCTTCGATTGAGCTTGTAAAGAAATTCGTTTAGGTAGAGTTGCAGGTATTTTCTCTTTATCTTATGAAATTCCCAATTACTTTTTGGCGCTGCCAATGGCGGCATGGCCTCACTTCAAGGTTCCCTAGTGGTCTGTTTTGAACTGGGCAACGACACCGAACAGGAACACCAAAACATCGCAGATTTAGCCATTTCAATGGATAT
>CAZZDI010000074.1:0-12508 GCA_964653155.1 uncultured Flavobacteriaceae bacterium
AATGGCCGAAAACGATACCGCTATTTCTGAAAACATATTAGACTAAATATTAGTTTAACTATCCGTTGAACATTCGAAAAAAGGTGTGAAACAACATAAAATCTCCAAGAACCCTCACTTCTTGGAGATTTTTTTTTGATGTTAAATCAGATTATGGCGTAACATTCTTTGTTCTACGGTGAGTTTAGTACTTTTGAAAAAAATTAAAAATACAAATGATGATTTCAGCAAACGAATATTTTGACGGCAACGTAAAATCTTTAGGATACACCAGCAAAACAGGGCAATCTACCCTTGGCGTAATGAACGCAGGCACTTACGAATTCAGCACTTCAAAACACGAAACTATGAATGTTGTAGAAGGCGAAATGACCGTGCTATTGCCAGGTGAAACCGAGTGGAAAACATACAAAGCTGGCGAGGCCTACCAAATTGAAGCCAATGAAAAATTTCAGGTAAAAGTTTCTGAGCAAACCTCATATTTGTGCCAGTACAAATAATTAACTAAAAAGTTATTGTAATAAAAAAGCACCCAAATCGGGTGCTTTTTTTGTTATAGCTATTTTAACTCTATTGGAAGTTTAGCCTTCGCAACTAGCACATTCCTTTTTCTGCTTAAATTTTTGTGCCGCATTCATACTATGCTGGTAGTACAGCGATTTAAGCCCCAATTTCCAAGCAGTAACATATATCTTGTTGATGTCCTTTACAGGCATATCTGGATGCACAATAATGTTAACCGACTGCCCTTGGTCAATATGGTTTTGTCTGTTTGCCGCTTGATATACAATGGTTAATTGATCAATTTCAGAATAGGTTTTAAACACATCACGCTCCTCTTCCGTTAAGAATTCCAAATGCTGAACCGATCCATCATAATCGCGGATGCTGCGCCATACTTCTGCCGTATTCTGTCCTTTTTCCTCTAAAAGTGCCTCTAAATATGGGTTCTTTATAGTGGTTTTAATTTTGGCAATATCCTTCACATAAATGTTAGACCAAATCGGCTCAATACCTTGCGATACTTGCCCTAAAATAAACGCTGAAGACGTGGTTGGCGCAATGGCATTCAAGGTAGCATTTCGTCTGCCATAACCTTTCAACACTTCTGGCTCACCGTATAATTTGGCCAATTCTTCTGAAGCTTTATATGATTTCTCCTCAATCAACTTAAAGATTTCACTGTTCAAGTTAAAGGCTTCAGCACTATCAAACGATAACATTTTAGATTGCAGCAGCGAGTGCCAGCCCAAAGCGCCCAAACCTAACGCTCTGTTTTCTTTTGCAAAATTGTAGGCACGCTCCATGAACATAAATGTTTGCCTGTCGTCCAAATCTTCTGAATCCCTGAATTCTTCCAGTTTTTGAACAAATTCGGTGATTACGGCATCCAAGAAATACACCATTGTTTCAACCGCATCGGTATCTTTCCACTTATCGTAGTGCAATAAGTTGATAGACGACAACACGCATACAAACGACCAGTTTTCGTTGGATGGCAACATGATTTCCGTACACAGGTTACTCGCTACAATTTGGTGTTTTTTATCTTGATAAACATCAGCCGCTTGGTTATTCGCGTGATCTTTGAAGAAAATATACGGATAGCCTATCTCACCTCTTCTTTGGATCACTTTAGCCCAAATGGAACGCTTTTCTACGTCACCATCAATCATTTCCTGCATCCATTTGTCGGTAACCGTTACACCGTGCGTCAATTCCTGGATGGAATTGCCCTCCGTACCAATTTCTAAAAATTCTTTAATATCTGGGTGCTCAACGGGCAAATACGGTGAAAAACGACCTCTACGCACCGAACCTTGGCTAACCACATCCACCATTTTTTCAAAAAGTTGCATAATATGCACTGCACCAGATGAAACACCGTTGTTTTTTACCGGCGCTCCTCTGTGCCTCAGGTTTCCGAAGTACCCCGAAGTACCTCCTCCTAATTTAGACATCATGCCCACTTCAGATTGCGTGTAAAGGATATTCCCCATATCGTCTGCAATATTCGAACCGAAACAGCTAATTGGAAGACCGCGTTTTTTTCCAAAGTTAGACCAAACTGGCGAAGCCAACGAGAAAAACCCTTCGGCCATATATTTGTAAAATTTATCGGCATAACCATCAATCTTCAAAATAGATTCCGCACGTTCAGCAATTTCCCTAATCCTACCTTCGGGCGTAGTGCCTTCGGTTAAATAGCCCGATTCTAAAAATTTACGGCTATTTTCGGTTAGCCATTTAAATCCTGGCTCTGATTCTTGCTGGGTTGCAGTTTTAATCTGCTCCTTTCGGGCATTTAAAAGTTGGTCGTAGTTTGATTGTTGCTCGGTAGTTTCGTTCTGGAGGCGCGTGTTTACTTTCATGTTTTAAAATTCTTGTATCGGGTTAGTGTTAGGCTAATTATTCGGTCTTGTTTAGAATAAGTCGTCGCTAGTTATACTTTTTGTTCTTTTACTATAGTTAATGGAGCGCTTTACAAAGAAATCGCCGTGTTTGGTACCAATTATTTCATCATCAAACCACTCGGTTTGGGCCAATAGTTTTTCATCTACTTCAAACACTTTTCCTATGCCGATGCTTTCCAACGAATTGTTGAAACGGTTTTTGATGAATTCATTAACCACATCCTTCGGAAGGAAATCCAATTCACCATCTTCAAAAATCCAATCCACAATATCACTTTCGGCATTAAAGGCCTCTTTGCATATTTTTTGAATTTTCTCATCGTACTCTTCACCAAACCATTTTGGGTTTTCCTTTTTGATGATTTTGATAACATCTATACCAAAATCGCCGTGAATTTGTTCTTCTTTTGAAGTGGCCTCAACCACGTTCGAAATCCCTTTCAGCATATTTTTGTGTTTGTTGAAAGCCATGATGATTAAAAACTGTGAAAACAACGACACGTGCTCAATAAACAGAGAGAACAATAATACCGACTCGGCATAATCCTGAATATTTTCGCTTTTTGAATTTTTAAGAGCCGTTTCCAAATAATGCACACGGCGCATAATCACCGGTTTCTTTTTCAAGTTTTTGAATTCTGCATTCAATCCCAAAATTTCCAATAAATGCGAATACGCATCGTGGTGACGCACCTCACTCTCGGCAAAAGTGGCCCCTACCGAACCAATTTCTGGCTTGGGCATTTTTTGATAGATATCGCCCCAAAAGGTTTTTACCGCCACCTCAATTTGCGAAATGGCCAACATGGTATTTTTTATGGCCGATTTCTCTGTAGGCGTCAATCCCGTTTTAAAATCTTGGATATCACTGGTGAAATTAAACTCACTGTGGATCCAGTACGAATGCCTAATGGCGTTTACGTATTCGTATAAATCTGGATACTCGTAAGGCTTTAAATTGATACGTTTTTCGAAAATATTGGTTTGGCGCTTTCTGGCCTGCTCATCACGATAAAGGATATAAGCCTTGGCCGCATCGTGGAACGCACTTCCCATTAACTTATCTTCCACAATATCCTGCACCTGCTCCACCGTTGGCACGTATCTGGCATCAACAGCCTTTCTGGCCAAAAGCGATTCGAATACTTTGCTCGAAATAGATTCGGCGTCTTCTTTAGTGCCATGCCCCACCGAAAGCATTGCTTTTTCAATGGCGTTCGTGATTTTTTCCAACACGAACGGTGTCGTTTCGTAGTCTCGTTTAATGATGTGCGTTATCTCCATTATGTTTGGTTTTGGTTAAATCTTTAATAAAAAACTGCTTTTTTCGTCTAAAACATCCACTAAACGCATCGCTCCCTGTTGAAATATTTTAACACTCGGTTTCCAACAAAGTTTGCAAATTGTAAAACATGTTTTAGGCAACCGTAAAACACATTTTTAACAAGTTTATTAACAAGCTAAAAAAATTGAATTTTGCTCCTGAATTGAGCACAACAAAGATTGCAAAATGATCGATACGTTTTTGAACGACACCAAAAACCTTTTCAACAAGTTTTTAACAACGCCCAAAGCACAAAAAACAAAAAAGTTTACAAGAAAAAATAATTAAACAACTAAAAATAAGCTATTTATATTTTTTTAATTTTAAAAAAGTTTACAAAAAAAATTAAGGATTTCACCGCTAAAACACTGATTTAAACCATGTTTTGCTCAGTTGTTTTCGGGTTGTTAAAAAGTTTCTGCAACCTTTTCCAACTCGGCGTACCAGTCCTCCCCAAATTTCCTTATGAGGGCTTCTTTTACGAATTTGTAGATGGGCACTTGCAGTTCTTTTCCGAGGGCACAGGCATCGTCGCAAATTTGCCATTTGTGATAATTTACAGCCGAAAATTCACTATAATCTTGAACCCTTACCGGGTACAAATGGCAAGACACTGGTTTTTTCCAATGGACTTCACCTTGGTTATAAGCTTCTTCAATACCGCAAAGCGCCGTGTTTTTATCGTCAAAAATAACATAGGCGCAATCGGCACCATTAATAAGTGGCGTTTCCAAATCGCCATCTTCGGTTGTAATGGAAGTGCCCTGGGCTTCAATGGCAGCAATCCCCTCGGCTCTCAGAAAAGGTTTTACTTTCGGGTAAATATCATTTAAAATATTAACCTCATCGGCATCGAGCGGCGCACCGGCATCACCATCAATGCAGCAAGCCCCTTTGCACGCCGATAGGTTGCACAAAAAGTCTTTTTTAATAATGTCTTCCGAAACGATGGTTTTACCTAATTGAAACATAACTTATAATTCTTCGAGCGTGCAAAAATAACTAAACTTTAGCGTTTACCGGCATATATATTTAACATAATCCTATACTTTTGCACAAAATAAAAGCTAAGTTATGGAACTTAATTTTAAAGAAATTTTTACGGCATTTATGGTACTTTTTGCCGTAATCGATATTGTGGGCAACATTCCCATTGTTATCGATTTACGAAAAAAAGCCGGCCATATTCAAAGTGAAAAAGCCTCAATTGTTGCCGGGGTTATCTTAATTGTATTCCTGTTTTTGGGAAAAAGTATCCTGAACCTTATTGGCATCGACGTGAATTCGTTTGCCGTTGCCGGTGCCTTTATCTTATTTTTTATTGCACTGGAAATGATCTTGGGCATTACCCTTTATAAACAGGAAGAACACGACTCGAAAACCACCGCGGTTTTTCCGTTGGCATTCCCACTTATTGCGGGACCCGGAAGCTTAACCACGTTACTTTCGCTCAGAGCGGAATTTAAAACTGAAAACATTATTGTTGCCGTTATAATAAATGTTATTATTATTTTTATAGTTTTAAAAACATCATCAAAAATTGAGCGCCTTATTGGCCAAAATGGCATCAACATCATCCGAAAAGTGTTCGGCGTCGTGCTATTGGCCATTGCCGTAAAATTATTTACCCACAACATTAAAGCGCTTTTTAATGTTGTTTAAAACACAATTAACACATGAAAACTTTATCTATAACTCTTAGCGTTATTGCCTTAGGCCTGATTATTTTTAATCTGACCAAAGTCAATTTCAGTGCCCCATTTGAAGGCGAAAGTACAGTAGCTCTAATCACCATTTTTGCAGGACTTTGCGTTATTGTGATGATGGCCATTTTACGGACTTCAAAACGCATTGAAGACCAAGTTAAAAAACAAAAATGATATGTTCGACGCTCTAATTATAGGTGGAGGTGCCGCAGGCATGTCGTGCGCTCTGGTTTTAGGCTCCGCACAGTATAAAGCCTTCGCAAAAGACAAACGCATTGGTATTGTTACACACCAAAAAACATCGCATTTGCAAACAGCACTGTTCAACAATGTTTTAGGACTGAAACCCGGTACAACCGGTGCTTCTGTTTTAAACGACGGAATAATACAGCTAAAAGAACTCTACCCACATGTGGAGCAAATTGACAAAGAAAAAGTATTGGAAATTTCCAAAACAGCACCGGGCGACTTCACCGTGACGACCAATAAAAATACGTACCAGTCCAAAATAGTTGTGGTGGCCGTAGGCTACACCAATTTAATGCACATAAAAGGCTTGGAAAAACATGTTGCCCCACACCCCCGTGCCGCTATTGAAAAAGACCGTATCTGGCTAAAAAACACCGACCATTTAATTGAAGAAAATCTTTATGTGGCTGGCTCTTTGGCCGGTTGGCGCAGCCAGTTTGCTATTTGTTCGGGCAGTGGCTCGCATGTTGCCACCGATATTTTAACCCTTTGGAACAATGGAAAACACACTAAAGTGCATGATAAAGTTGAGGTTTAACTTCTCGCAAAGGCACAAAACGCAAAGTAGGCTTTTACATAAAGTTTTTATTCCCCCTCACTCAACCGGACCACCTCTTCAACCATGATGTCGCGTTGGTTGTACACTTCATCAAAAGCACCGTTGCCAAAAAGTTGGTCGGCCAAAGTCGCTTTTATGTATTGCTTCACCTCATCGTGATAGGCCACAAAAGTAACTTTTGAATCGGAACGCAGATTTAAATAATCTTGAAAGGCAAACACCAAATCGTCGCCCACTTCAAAATCTTTTACAAAATCCTGCCGTGAAATACCATCGTATT
This sequence comes from uncultured Flavobacteriaceae bacterium, assembly GCA_964653155.1. Classification (GTDB taxonomy): domain Bacteria; phylum Bacteroidota; class Bacteroidia; order Flavobacteriales; family Flavobacteriaceae; genus Flavisericum. Next base: position 6,533 of record CAZZDI010000074.1, read on the forward strand.
TATGCCTATCCTGTTCCAGTTCTTCAAAAACAAAATTTCCGAAGAACCCGCGGCGCAGTAAAAAAGAAAGTGTTTCGTTTTGCATACTTTTATCGAGCGGCACAAACACATCGGGAATAATACCCCCACCGCCGTAAACCACTTTTCCTCCCGGCGTAGTAAATTTTAACGAATCGTCCACTTGAATTTTTTCAGAATCCAATAGTTCACCGCTATCCAAACGCTCAAAATATTCATCGTAATAATCTTTGTTGCCGTGGTCGTATGGCCGCTGGATGGAACGCCCTGTTGGCGTGTAATACCTCGAAACGGTTAATCGTACGGCACTACCATCGCCCAAATCCATTTCGCGCTGCACCAAACCTTTTCCGTACGACCGCCTGCCCACAATGGTTCCTTTATCGTTATCCTGCAATGCGCCCGCCACAATTTCACTGGCCGAAGCCGAGTTTTCGTCAATCAGCACATATACTTTGCCGTTTTCAAAATCGCCCTTGCTCGTGGCAAAACTTTTATCGATATCGCCACGTTTGTTTTTTGTGAACAAAATTAGTTTATCGTCCTCTAAAAACTCATCGACTATTTTTTCAGCTATACTTAAGAATCCACCGGGGTTTCCACGTAAATCTATAGCTATTTGGGTGGCGCCCAAATCCTCCAACTTATCGAGTCCCGCTTTAAATTCCTTATACGTCGATTCAGCAAAACGATTGACTTTTATATACCCCAAATCGTCGGTCAGCATATAAGCCGCATCAACACTTTTTATGGGTATTTTTCCGCGTTTAACGGTAAATTCCAAAAGTTCAGGCTCACCGTGCCTATACACCGTCAACTTGACTTTAGAGTTGATTTCGCCTTTTAGTTTCTTTATAATATCGCCATCCTTCAGCTTATTGCCATATAGCGTATCGTCATCGGCCATTAAAATTCGGTCGCCACCTTGAATGCCAGCTTTGGCACTAGGGCCATTTTCTATAGCCCGAATAACAGCAATGGTATCTTTATAGGTATAAAAACTCACGCCAATGCCCACAAAATCGCCTTTCATCTCTTCGGCCACACGCTGCATATCTTCCTTTGGAATATACACCGAATGCGGATCGAGATTTTCTAAAATACCGTTTACGGTAACATCAACAATACTATCGGTATTGATATCGTCAACGTAATCGTATTCAATATAATCGATTAATCGGTTCAGCTTATCTTTTTTGCTATTGGTTGAAAACAGCTTATCGCGAGAATCGTTAAAATCCAGTTTTCCCCCAATAAAGATGCCCGCCGCAATGGCAACGCCCAAAACCAATGGTAAGTATTTTTTTTGAAACGACATTAATTCTCTAAATCTTCTATCAATTTAAGTTCTACGCCGGCTTTTTCAAGAAATTGTAAGCCCGAATCATCTTTATAAGCCTTGTGGTACACCACCTTTACAATTCCGGCCTGGTGTATCAATTTACTGCACTCTTTGCATGGCGACAAAGTGATGTAAAGCGTGGCGCCTTTGCAGGATTGCGTGGACGACGCTACTTTTGTAATGGCATTGGCCTCGGCGTGCAGCACGTACCATTTGGTATAGCCTTCTTCGTCTTCACAAAAGTTTTCAAATCCGGAAGGCGTACCGTTGTACCCGTCTGATATAATCATTCTATCCTTTACAATAATCGCACCAACCTGCTTACGCTTGCAGTACGACAGCTTGCCCCACTCTTGGGCCATTCTCAAATAGGCTTTATCGTACTTTAACTGTTTTCTATCTGGCATTAATTTGTTTTAAAATTATGGCGTTGCCCCGCCCTTGCTAAAACCCAAGGCTATCGGGGTCAGGCTATTCGCTATATCTTTCTTGTGCTGAATTTGTTTCAGCATCCCATCTTGCTTTGAGTATAAATTATAGTGTACCTTAATCACAAACTTATAGGTTAAGCACAAAAAAGGATGCCGCTACTATCCTTAACGCAAATAGCATAACGAATATAGTTGCAAAACATTTTAATTGCAACGTGCGGGCGTTAAAGTTTTAAGAAAATCTGTAGTTTAAGACAAGAAATCACTATTTAAAATCATGGGAATGACCAACCCGACCACAATGGCCGAAACCACCATAATCCAATCGCGCTTACTAAACCTAAAGATGGTTTGCACAATATAGCCCAAAAACAGCACGATAAACACAATAATGACTTGTGCCAATTCAATACCTAAAGCAAATTCCAATAACATCACCAGTTTATTGTCGCTATCGCCCAGCAACATTTTAAACTCGCGGGCAAAGCCCAAACCGTGGATAAGCCCAAAAAACAAGGTTGAAAAAAACAGCACCCCCACTTTTTCGCGCTGCGCCCCTTTTCCCGAGGTGAACACATTGAATAGCGCTACCACCATGATGGTAATGGGTATTAAAAATTCAACCAGCGATGCATTGACGCTCACCACCCCGTAAGAAGACAACACCAAAGATAAGGTATGCCCCAAGGTAAACATGGTTACCAGCAACAGCACTCTTTTCCAATCTCTAAAAAGATACGGAACAGTTAAAACGATAAGGAACAAAACATGGTCGTAAGCATTAATATCAAGAACGTGATTAATACCATATTCTACGTTAAACCAAAAATTTTCGAGCATAATTTTTAAGATTTAGGGTTGCCAAATATACAAATATTGATTGATGAATTTTCAATCAGTTCGTTTTGTTTTAAACCGTTTCGTATTTTTTCTTCAGCTGAAACAACATTTCTTCAGTAATGTCTTCCAAATTGAACTGATGTTTCCACTTCCAATCCTGTCGCGCATACGAATCGTTGATATGTTTTGGCCAACTTTCGGCGATATCTTGCCGGTAATCGGGCTTATAACTAATCTTAAATTCCGGGATGCGCTTTTTTATGGATTCGGCAATAGTTTTGGGCGTAAAACTAATGGCCGCCACATTGTACGACGATCGGATTTTCACATCTTCAGCCTTCGCCCGCATAATATCGATAGTCGCTTTAATGGCATCGTCCATAAACATCATGGGCAATTCGGCATCTTCCTTTAAAAAACATTCGTAAGCCCCTTCTTTTATGGCTTTATGATAAATTTCCACCGCATAATCGGTAGTGCCTCCGCCGGGCAGTGTTTTCCAACTGATAATGCCCGGGTAGCGCAGACTGCGCACATCTACATTATATTTATTATGATAGTATTCACACCAACGCTCGCCCACCTGTTTGGTTATTCCGTAAACGGTACTGGGTTCCATTATGGTGTATTGCGGCGTGTAATTTACGGGAGTTGTTGGGCCAAAAACTGCAATGCTGGAGGGCCAAAACACTTTTTCAATAAATTTATCCCTAGCCAAATTCAGCACGTTAAACAACGAAGTCATGTTCAAATCCCAAGCTTTCATGGGGTATTTTTCGCCCGTGGCACTCAATAATGCGGCCATTAAATAAACGGTGTCGATATTGAATTTTTCAACACAGGTTTTTACGCTGGCATAATCTTGGGCATCAACAATTTCGAAAATCCCAGAATTAACCACATCCAAATTACTGTAACTTATATCGCTGGCAATCACATTATCATCGCCATAAATATCCCTTAAAGCAAAAGTTAACTCAGAACCTATTTGTCCGCATGCACCAATTATCAATATTTTAGACCCCATTAAAAACAGTTTTATTAAAGATACCTCAAAATTAATAAGTTTTTATTGATAATATTCTACTTTTAAAAACGAATATTATCAATTTGAATGGTTCTTTAGTCCATAAAAATTCTAGTATTGATATATTTGCAATCAACCTTTATTACAATAAAGTATGCGCACCATTTTTTTAACCTTATTGGGTTTCTTGGTTTTTCTTTCATCGTGCAAAGACGCACAGGAACAACAAAACACTGAAACCGTTGAAACCAACGAAAACCAAAACCTGACCGAACAAGATATAGCCAAAATAAAATACACGGATTATATTTTGGACGAGCAAGCCGAAAACTTGATAAAAAGTTCAAGCGAATATGCGCAATTACAAGAACTTATAACCAGCATAAAATTGGGCGACTTAAGTTTTTTTGAAACCAGCGAAGAAAACCAAAAAGACCTCTTTAAAAACTTAAGGCAAACCTTGCCCAGCGGTTTAAACACCGAATCGGTTTTGGCCAGGGTATTGGTTTTGGAAACCAAGTTCCACCAATTGGAAAGCTTATCGAATTTATCGACCACCACTAAAGTTGAACTTTTGGAAACCGTAAAAGAGTTTTTGGTGGCTTTTTCCAACCTAAACCTCCAAATGAACAAAAAAATGGAGTTTGATAGCCGCACTATTGAAAAGCCTTAAGATTGACAAAGACTCTCGCAAAGGCGCGAAAACGCAAAGTATGGCTCACTGTAAAGCGGATTAAAAAACCATTATGGCAATGATGCAAATTTGTTGTAATCAAACAGCCACTTTAATTTTATTTGACAAAAAAAAAGCCGAACCAACTAATGTGGGCTCGGCTTTAAATTTTCAACAGAAAACCTTATTTAATTCTGCGGCTGCGCTGCTTGGCTTTGTAACGCTTGCTTTTGCCTTAACAGTTCGTTTTTGGTAATCTGCACCAAATTAAAGTTTGGCGATTCTTTTTGTACGGCATCCAACACATCAACAGCCGGATCAATATTTGCTTTTCGGTCTTTATTATAAATAGATAGCGCTTTTAAGTACATAAATGCCGATTTTAAAGATACCTCGTACGGGTTTTGGCTTTCGTAAAACGCCTTTTTCATTTCGGGCTTGGCATTGGCAATACCGTATTCAATGTGCTTATCGGCCTCAGCCATTTTTTGCACTTGCAAATTCAACTCAGCCAATTCATAGGCCACCATGGGGTTCGGGTTACGCTTAAACATTTCCTCGAAATGCCCAATGGCCAACTCGGGGCGTTTTATCGCTTTTAGAGATACGGCCTTCACCTCTAAAGCAATATCAGAATCGGTTAACTTTTTTTCAGCGCCCAAAGTGTTCAATGCCTGCATGTATTGGCCTTCACTCATATAAATATACCCCAGCGTATCTTTTCTGGCCTGAGAGGGCGACAACACATTAAGGTGCGTCATGGCATTAACAATACCCTGTACATCGCCTTGGGTTTTCATTTGCTTGTAATACGCTTCGTAATGTTTCATTAATTCCTGGTTGGTTTGCGCCATCATTACCGCACTGCCCAGAAATAAAACCAATCCAAATAATTTTTTCATCATTGTTTTAATCTAATTTATTTTAAGTGCGCTAAAACTATAAAAATTTAGCATTTATTTCCTTAAAAGAATGCTAATTATTTGAAATCACAGCGCAAATCGCCACATTTTAACCAACAAACAAAATGTTGTTTTAGGTTTTATAAAAATAAATGACTATATTTAAGTTTATTAAATTTACTATTTATGGGAATAAAAAGTTTTCAAGGAGCCAGAAGACAGCAAGCCAACGCTGCTGAAACGCCGTTATTAACCGTTAGTGATTATATGACCAAGGATTTAATTACGTTTACGCCAAACCAATCGATTGAAAGTGTTATGGAAGCGATTATTAAACATAGAATTTCTGGCGGTCCCGTGGTTAACGACAAACACGAACTGGTTGGGGTGATTTCTGAAGGCGATTGCATTAAGCAAATTAGCGAAAGCCGTTATTACAATATGCCCATGCAAGACCAGACTATTGAAAAGCACATGGCCAAAAATGTAGAAACCATTGATGGCAACATGAATATTTTTGATGCGGCCAATAAGTTTTTAAATGCCAAACGACGCCGTTTCCCTATAGTTCAAGATGGAAAATTAGTAGGCCAAATAAGTCAAAAAGACATTTTAAAAGCTGCCATGCAACTAAAAGGCCATAATTGGAAATAAAAAACAATAATTACCATTACCCAAAAAGCTTTGACTGAAAATTTTCGGTCAGAGTTTTTTTATTCCATTTAACTTTCGCGCCTCACCAA
>CAZZDI010000075.1:0-12371 GCA_964653155.1 uncultured Flavobacteriaceae bacterium
TCGTACACTACCCTATTAACGCCTTTTACTTTATTTATTATATCGTTTGATGTTTTTTGAAGGAATTCGTACGGCAAATTCACCCAATCGGCGGTCATGCCGTCGGTGCTTTCAACGGCTCTCAATGCCACACATTTTTCGTACGTACGCTCATCGCCCATTACACCAACACTGTTTACCGGAAGTAACATCGCTCCCGCTTGCCACACTTTATCGTACAGTCCCCAAGATTTCAATCCGTTGATGAAAATGGCATCCACCTCTTGAAGAATCCTTACTTTTTCGGCTGTAATATCGCCTAAAATTCGAATGCCCAATCCTGGCCCCGGGAACGGATGACGCCCCAAAAGCTCTGGGTCAATCCCCAAGGTTGCTCCCACTCGCCTTACTTCATCTTTAAAAATAGCACGAAGTGGCTCAACAATTTTAAGCTTCATAAAATCGGGCAATCCGCCTACGTTATGGTGACTTTTTATAGTAGCCGAAGGGCCTCCGGTAGCCGACACACTTTCAATAACATCGGGGTAAATGGTACCTTGTGCCAACCATTCTACATCTTTCAATTTATGGGCTTCATCATCAAACACCTCGATAAACGCATTACCGATGGCTTTACGTTTTTTCTCTGGGTCTTCAATGCCTTTTAAAGCATCCAAAAATCGTTCGGAAGCGTCAACGCCTTTTACGTTAAGCCCCATGCCTTCGTACTGCTTTAACACGTTTTCAAATTCATTTTTACGAAGCAGACCATTATTCACGAAGATGCAGTACAGGTTTTTGCCAATGGCTTTGTTTAAAAGTACGGCTGCCACGGTAGAATCTACGCCTCCGGAAAGCCCTAAAACGACTTTGCCATCGCCTACTTTTTCCTGAATGGCCTCAACAGTTTCTTCAACAAAAGACTGCGGTGTCCAATCTGGGTTCAATCCGGCAATTTTCACCAAAAAGTTTTCCAACAATTGTTTTCCGTCGGTTGAATGATATACTTCTGGGTGAAACTGAATGGCATAAGTGGTTTCACCTTCTATTTTATAAGCGGCATTTTCAACGTCGTGCGTGCTGGCAATCAACACGCCATTTGTTGGTAATTGTTTGATTGTGTCACTATGGCTCATCCAAACTTGGCTGCCCGAAGTGATATTTTCAAAAAAGGTTTCATCTTCCTTTACAAACGATAAATTAGCCCGTCCATATTCGCGTGTGTTTGAAGGCGCCACATTTCCGCCAGAAAAATGAGCCAAATATTGCGCGCCGTAACAAACGGCCAACATGGGTTTTTTACCACGTATATTGCTTAAATCGGGATGCAAAGCATCTTCGCCCCTAACGGAATTGGGACTACCCGAAAGGATTACAGCCTTGTATTCTTCAATGTTTGACGGAATTTTGTTGAATGGATGTATTTCGGAGTAAATGTTGAGTTCCCTAACTCTACGGGCAATAAGCTGTGTGTATTGCGATCCGAAGTCTAAAATAAGTACCTTATCGTGTTGCATGCGCAAAAATAATGATTGATTTTATATTGAAAAATTATAGCCTGATGTTTTTTGAACAAATTCTATGTCATCGAATCTAAAATCATTTGGATATCCTTTTCGGTGGTATCGGGATTAATAAAACAGAACCGCGACACGGTTTCAAAAGTATTGCCATTTTTCCATTTGGTTGGGGTTACCAAAGCGAATCCCGATTTATGGTTTTCGTAGGTCCAATGCGTATAATCTTCGGGCTGCCATCCTTTCCTTCTAAACAGCACACATGATAAACTCGGCTCCCGAACCAATTCCACATTGGGGTTCTCTTCAATCATTTTTCCTGCAATCTGGGCCAACTCCAAACCGCGTTCAACGGCTACTTTGTATCGGTCGGTACCATGTGTGGCCAACGAAAACCAAAGCGGCAAGCCTCTTACCCGACGCGTTAATTGTATTTGATAGTCTGTTGGATTGAAGCCGTGCGCCCCTTCGTCCTTAAAAATATCCAAATACGAACCTTGTTGCGAATGGGCTTCCTTGGCCAATTCTGGCTTTTTGTAAATTACGGCTCCGCAATCGTAAGGCGAGAACATCCATTTATGCGGATCGATGGTAATACTATCGGCCCGCTCAATACCGTTGAACAAATGCCTTGCCGAATCGGCCACCAAAGCCCCACCGCCGTAAGCAGCATCAACATGGAACCACAATTTCTCGGTTTCGCAAATCTGGGCGATACCTTCTAAATCATCAATAATCCCAGCGTTGGTTGTTCCGCCGGTGGCTACCACCGCAAACAAGCGTTTTCTTTCGTGAAGGGTCAATCCGTCTATCGTCTTCCTTAAATCTTCTCCTGAGAGTTTTTCTTCGGTATCTACCAACAAAATATCTACATCGGCCACCTTTGCCATCGCTTTTATGGACGAATGCGCTCCAATGGAAGTAATTATCAAACCTTTTTCGCGCTTGCAATCGTCGTCCCTTCTCCAAAATTCGCGTGCCGCAACAATAGCCGACAAATTTGCTGCCGTGCCTCCACTGGTAAACACGCCAAAAGCGCCGTTGGGCAATCCGGTAAGCGACACCATCCAACGCATGGCCTCGTTTTCGCAAAAAATACCGCCCGCACCTTCCATCCAGTAAGCGCCGTGAATGCTGGATGCCGAAGTCACCAAATCGAACATCACCGCAGCTCGGGTAGGCGATGCCGGCACAAAAGCCAAATGGCGCGGATGATCTACGGGCACGTTCGCCTTAGCCAAATATTTGCGCCATAACTTAAAGGCATATTCGCCGCCAATGCCCTTGGGTGTTATGGTTTCACCAACTAAGGCTTTTAACTCTTCTTCTTTTTTTGGTTGCCCTATGGGATGTTCAACGGCCGAAATCCTATTAATGGCATATTTCATCACATCCAAGGTCATTTCAACCAAATCGATATCTACTTTGTGCATAATTATAAAGTGAGAATTGAAAACTTGCCTTCTAACGGCTCTAAATTTCCAATCAAATTTGGAATTAAACGTTCGCCATATTCCAGATAAAATTCTGAAAAATTAGTATTTCGTTCTTGTAAACTTTTGTTTGGAAATAACTCGTTCTGAATATCGGTCATTCGTGAAACCTCATCAGAAAGTTTTCGTTTTTGGGCTTTGAGCAAACGCTTTTCAAGATGTTCCAGCCCTTTTAATTGTTTTGTTTCCTGTGCACTTACGGCTCCCAAAAACGATTTATCGGTCTCTTTGGCCAATTGGTACAGCGCTTCAAACTGTTGTTTTAAGTGTGCCTTTTGGTTTGAAAAATCAATATCAATATTCGAAATCTCCCGCACTTTTTTATTTATGAACGAATCGCGTTTCAGAAAAATATCTTCGGAAGAAATATCTAACTTTTGAAGTTTTTTGAGTTGATTTTCAGATTGAATCAATACCGAATTCCGCAATAACAACACAGGAAACGGCACGTTTACCTTTTCAAAAAATGGCTTCAATTGAAACCAATAGGCCAACTCACCGCCGCCGCCAATGTAGCAGAGATTGGGCAAAATGACTTCCTGATACAATGGGCGCATAATCACGTTTGGCGAAAACCGCCCAGGGTGTTGTTTCAGTTCATTTAAAATACCTGCTTCGTTCCACGAAATATCAGTATTTAAAACACTGTAAAGGCCTTCTTCAAAAACAATGCGCTCGCGCAAATTTTCATTTAAATAAAACAGGTTGATTTCGCGCGGGTTGACCTGTATTTTATAATTTTCGGGACATTGATTGATCTGTGCATTAGTTTCTGTTACCTGCTTAAACGAGGTCTGTTCGAGCAATTCCTCCTGCATAAATGGCACAAACTGCTTTTTTAAATCGGCATCATTGCCATCAACAATTACCAATCCGTAGTCCTTAAACAATTCGTTGGCCAAATATCGGGTAGCATCGGTTAAATTGTCATGTTTTAAATAGGCTTCACTAAAAAGGTGTTTTAAAAATTCGGCATTTTTACTGGATCCCAAATCTTGAGAAAACAAATTGAAAACCGCTTCCAAACCTTCGGTGGAAAGTTCGCCAACGGCACCACTGGCATCTTTGTTCCAATGGATTTTTTTTCCTTTGAAATTGAAATAATTGATTTCTTCAAAATCATGATCTTCCGTAGCCATCCAATATACGGGCACAAAATTGAAATCGGGGTAGGCTTTCTTTAACGCATTTGAAAGATTTATGGCCGAAACAATTTTATACAAAAAATACAACGGCCCAGTGAATAAATTAAGCTGATGCCCCGTTGTAACTGTAAACGTGTTTGAAGATTTTAGCACCTCAATATTTTGAAGCGTTTTTTCTGAAGCACCAACCGAACTGTACTGTTTTTTTAGGGCAGAAACTAAAACTGCTCTTGATTCAGCAGAAAAAGCGGACTCCTTTTCTTCAATTTGGTTTTTGAAATTTACCAGTTTCGGAAAACGACTATAAAACGGCGCCAACTGTGGTTTTTCATCTAAATAATCACAGATTAATTGAGAAAAATAACCTGTTTTACGAAACGATATAGAGTTATGCTGCATGCTTCAATTTAAAATCGTGTAAATATACGGCTATTCTATTTTTTGAAATCTAAAAATAACGTTAAGAGTTAAACGGGCACCTTTTACATAATCCCACCCCTCATTCTCCAAAAAACAAATAACATACTGACGACCAAGCCCCTATTGCAAAATTGCCGCTTTTTTATTACCTTATGGTACTTTTTCAGAAAAAGAAATAACTGCCATGGAAAGCTCAACCTTTTTCCGATATGCTTGGGCGATAACATTGTTTTTAATGTTGGGCAGAATTGTTTATGCCCAAAATACAGAAAATTTTAAAGCCATTCAAGCTGAAGTTGTCGATGCCGATACAAACGCCCCCCTGATTTTTGCCGATATTATTATTGAAGAATCGAACATTAGCACGGTTACCAACGGGCAAGGGGAATTCCTTCTGAAAATCCCCAAAGCATATTTTGAAGGTTCCTTAAAAATTTCGCATTTGGGATACGAAAAAATGACCCTGGGCATTGCTTCTTTCAAAAACAATGAAAAAATAAAACTAACACCAGCCCCCACCAAATTAAACGCGATAAAACTTATTGCTCTGCCCAACCAAAATGCCCGCCAATTGGTTATTAATACCTTAGAAAAGAAAAGCTCGATTTACAACAATAACAACACACTGATGACCGCTTTTTATAGGGAAACCATTAAAAAGCGTCGTAAAAATGCCTCACTTTCGGAAGCTGTGGTAAAAATCCATAAACAGCCCTACAATAATTTTAGAAACGACCACATTGAATTGATAAAGGCGCGCAAAAAAACCGACTATTCCAAACTCGATACGATTGCACTTAAGCTACAAGGCGGTCCGTTCAGTAACCTTTACACCGATATTATTAAATATCCGGAGTTTATTTTCACGGAAGAAAGTTTGCCGCTGTACCAATTCAGCTTCGACCAGCCCACAACCGTAAACAACGAACTTATTTACGTGGTTAATTTCAAACAAAAAAAACATATTTCAACCCCGCTTTACTACGGCAAACTTTACATTGACGCCAAAACCTTGGCGCTCACCAGTGCCGTTTACAGTTTGAATGTTTCCAACAAAGAGCTTTCCAGTCAAATGTTTGTGCGCAAAAAACCCAGGAAAGTTGATGTGCACCCCAAAGAAGCCAATTACAGGGTAAATTATCGTACCCAAAACGGCAAATGGCACTATGCCTACAGCAATATATCGCTTACTTTTAAAGTAAACTGGAAAGGTAAATTGTTTAACAGCACTTACACCTTAAGTAGCGAAATGGCCATTACCAATTGGGAAATAAAAGACCCTAGCCTAGCGAGAAACAAAAATGTGCTTTTACGGCCCTCAACTATTTTAACCGAAAAAGCATCTGGTTTTTCCGATCCACGGTTTTGGGGCGCCTACAATATTATTGAGCCCGAAAAATCGATTGAATCTGCCATAAAAAAAATTCAACGGCAATTGAAGCGCACCTAAATATTTACTACATTCATTCAATAAACACATTGTATTTTGATAGATTTTTTATTGACCAGTGATGCTATAATGGCATTACTTACCCTCACATTTTTAGAAATCATTTTAGGGATTGACAATATTGTTTTTATCTCGATAGTTGCCAATAAACTGCCAGAACACCAACAGGCTAAAGCCACAAAAATCGGGTTGCTTTTGGCCATGGCGCAACGTATCATTTTACTGTTTTTTGTTAGTTTTTTAGTGGGACTAAAAGAACCGTTTTATACTGTTGAACTACCGTGGCTCCAAATAGCCATAAGTTGGCAGGCAGTAATATTATTTGTTGGCGGACTGTTTTTAATCTACAAAAGCACCTCCGAAATCCATGAAAAAGTGGAGCACCCCAAACATGACGAAAAACAACTCAGCAGTAAAAAACTGAAAGGCCTTTCGCAAGGATTGGTTCAAATATTGATTATCGATTTTATTTTTTCGATAGACTCCATTTTAACTGCAGTAGGCATGACCAACGGATTGCATCCCAACCATAATTACACATTGGTTCTAATGGTCATTGCAGTGGTTATCTCCATTATTATCATGATCGCTTTTGCCAACCCTATTCGAGAATTCATTAAAAACCACCCCAGTATGCAAATATTGGGTTTGGCCTTTTTAATATTAATAGGTTTTATGCTGATTACCGAAGCGGCACATCTTTCGCACACTAAATTGTTTGGAAACGAAGTGGGCGCCATACCAAAAGGCTACCTTTATTTTGCCATTGCATTTTCGTTGTTTATTGAGTTCCTAAATTTTAGGATCACTAAAAATGCTAAAAAAACGAAAAGTTAAAATAGCGAGGTTTGCCCTTCGCCACCCATTTCAAAATCATCATTTTCGCTTTCTTTATCTGAATTGGACGATTCTTGACTTTGATTGGCCGAAACATTGGAAGACACATCGGTTTCATCAACTACCTCCAAATCATCGGCGTGTACTTCTTCAGGGGCTTCATATGGCAATGGATCCAACAAATTAATTTGGTTCACTTTATCTTTGGTAAGTTGATTTCCTAAAGCAGAAATCCCTTTAATGGCGATAAATTCTTCTAAGTTGATTTCTAAATTATCCTTTCTGTCCTTTCCGCGTTCTTTGGCAAAAACCACCTCGGCCATCGGTTTCCAATCGGTCGAAACAATTTCCAATTGCGAATTGGGATGGTCTGAAATAAAGGATTCTTCTTTGCCTTCCTGTTCGATTAAAAAGCGTTTAACGTAATAAAGTTCTTTTTCTCCATTATAATAAATGGCTGAAATGGGCTTTTTGGGCACCCATTTTTCCATGACAATCATATCGTCATCAAAGTGCATGGTCACTTCGGGCGTCACCGTTTTTGCCATTCCGGATTGATTAATAATCAACAGTTTGTCTTCGCCCCTAAATTCGCCAATCAGTTCGCCGCGCCCATCCAAATTTAAACGCTGAACGGTGTCATCGAACCAAATTTTACGAGGTTTTAAAGTAGAAATCCCTTTCTCCTTCAACTCGACGCGCTTTACGGCATATTTGGTCACCACATTTCCTTTTGAGGCACGGCCTTTTATTAAAATATCGGCAAAATCGATATCCCATTTCAATTTTTTAATGCTGCCTGCTTGGCGCAACAATATGGTAACCACTTCGGCCTCGCCATTGGGGTTTGCAGAAAAATACAAGGTTACAGAACCTTTGTTGCCGTTGGTTAAATCGTACTCCCTATCGCGGGTAATACTGGTAACGGCAAAGCGTTTTATGTACGATGGGCCTTTTTTTCCATCGCGATATATCATGTTGTAAATGGTGCGCTTGTCTTTCTTTTTGAAGACCGCCACATGGATGATGTCCTTTCCCACAAAGGTTTTGGAATCCACTTTGGTCACCATCATTTTACCTTCTCCGGTAAATACGATAATATCGTCAATATCGCTACAATCGCACACGTATTCGTCCCGGCGCAATGAGGTACCTATGAAACCTTCATCCCTATTTACATAAAGCTTGGTATTTCTGATGACTACTTTTGTAGCATCAACATCATCAAAAATTCGGATTTCGGTTTTGCGCTCGCGCCCTTCGCCGTAGTCTTTTTTCAATCGCTTAAAATAAGCAATGGCATAATCGATTAAGTGAGCCAAATGATGTTTTACTTGGGCAATCTCTTCCTCTAAAGCATCAATTTTTTGCTGGGCTTTATCGATATCGAATTTAGAAATTCGCTTAATCCGGATTTCCGTTAAACGAACAATATCTTCTTCCGTTATGGCTCGCTTTAAATGTTTGATATGAGGCTGAAGCCCTTTGTCGATGGCTTGAATGACACCTTCCCAAGTTTCTTCCTCTTCTATATCGCGATAAATTCGGTTTTCAATAAAAATGCGCTCCAACGAAGCGAAATGCCACTGTTCTTCCAGTTCGCCCAATTTAATTTCGAGCTCCTGTTTTAAAAGCTGAACCGTGTTATCGGTACTTCTTCGAAGCATTTCTGAAACCCCAATAAAAAGCGGTTTATTGTCTTCAATAACGCAGCCCAAGGGCGAAATGGAACTTTCGCAATTGGTAAAGGCATACAGCGCGTCGATGGTTTTGTCGGGCGACAAACCAGACGGCAAATGCACCAATATTTCTACTTCGGCAGCCGTGTTATCCTCTATTTTCTTAATCTTGATTTTGCCTTTATCGTTGGCTTTTAAAATAGAATCGATCAACGACGATGTGGTGGTTCCAAAAGGCAATTCGGTAATCGCCAAAGTGGTTTTATCCACCTGTGAAATACGCGCACGAACTCGCACTCGCCCCCCTCTTAATCCATCGTTATAATTGGAAAAATCGGCAATTCCGGCCGTTGGAAAATCGGGCAATATTGTAAATCGTTTGCCTTGTAAATGCTTTATGGACGCCTCGATAAGCTCCATAAAATTATGCGGCAATATTTTGGTGGAAAGCCCAACGGCAATCCCTTCGCCACCTTGAGCCAATAGCAACGGAAACTTTACCGGCAAATTGATGGGCTCTTTTCGGCGACCATCATAACTGGCCTGCCATTCGGTAATTTTGGGGCTGTAAACCACATCTAAAGCGAATTTCGACAAACGCGCTTCGATGTAACGCGAAGCCGCTGCACTATCGCCCGTTAAGATGTTTCCCCAGTTCCCTTGGGTATCGATCAATAAATCCTTCTGACCGATTTGCACCATAGCATCGGCAATACTGGCATCGCCGTGCGGATGGTACTGCATGGTATGCCCCACAATGTTGGCTACTTTGTTGTAGCGCCCATCGTCGAGGTCTTTCATAGAATGCATAATACGACGCTGAACCGGTTTAAAACCGTCTTCAATAGCGGGTACGGCCCGTTCTAAAATAACGTACGAGGCATAATCCAAAAACCAATCTTTGTACATGCCCGTAACACGGGTTATGGTTTCTTGGGGCTCTCCGTCGTTTTTAATTAAATCGTCGTCGTTTTCTTCTTCTATCATTAAAAACTATTCTTGGTTTTTAGGATTTCCGTTTAACGTGATCTTCCCTACTCTTTGCAATCTGTGCACTTGCTCGCTACTGGTGTGCTTTCGCAAATATTCATAAGATCGCTTTTTTACATTTTTATTGTATAACATAACTCATTTTTTTTGTTTATTCTTCTATGACATCCATTTCCACCTTTAAATTGTCGATGATGAATTCCTGCCTTGTTGGTGTATTTTTGCCCATGTAAAACGACAACAAATCCTCGATGGACATACCTTCGTCCAACATTACAGGGTCCAATCGCATATCGTCCCCAATAAAATGTTTGAACTCATCGGGCGAAATTTCACCAAGTCCTTTAAATCGTGTTATTTCTGGCTTAGGTTTTAATTTATTAATGGCATTAACACGCTCTTCCTCTGTATAGCAATAAATGGTTTCCTTTTTATTTCGAACACGGAACAATGGCGTTTGCAAAATATACAAATGGCCTTCTTTAATCACCTCCGGAAAAAACTGAAGGAAGAACGTAATGAGCAACAACCGGATGTGCATACCGTCAACATCGGCATCGGTTGCGATAACCACGTTGTTGTAACGCAAATCTTCGAGTGATTCCTCAATATTTAAAGCCGCTTGAAGCAGGTTGAATTCTTCGTTTTCGTAAACGATTTTCTTTGTAAGTCCGTAGCAATTTAAAGGCTTTCCTTTTAAGCTGAATACGGCTTGTGTGTTCACATCGCGCGATTTGGTAATACTTCCCGAAGCCGAATCTCCCTCGGTAATGAACAAAGTGGTTTCTAAGTTTCGGTCGTTTTTCGTATCGCCAAAATGCACACGGCAATCGCGTAATTTTTTATTGTGCAGACTAGCTTTTTTGGCACGGTCTCTTGCTAATTTCCGGATGCCCGAAAGCTCCTTTCGTTCGCGCTCTGCCTGCAAAATTTTACGCTGGATTTTTTCGGCCGTATCTGTATTTTTGTGCAGGTAGTTATCGAGTTGGGTCTTAACAAAATCGTTAATGTACGTTCGTACGGTTGGGTAATTACCGCCCATATCGGTAGAGCCCAATTTGGTTTTGGTCTGGCTTTCAAAAACGGGTTCCATCACTTTTATGGAAATGGCCGCTACCACCGATTTTCTAACATCGGAAGCATCGTAATTTTTCCCATAAAACTCGCGAATGGTTTTTACCAAAGCTTCACGGAAAGCGTTTAAGTGCGTCCCTCCCTGAGTGGTATTTTGCCCGTTAACAAACGAATGGTACTCTTCGCTATATTGGGTTTTATTGTGGGTTAATGCCACTTCAATATCGTCGCCCCTCAAATGGATGATGGGGTACAGCAAATCGGATTCGTTGATGTTTTCATTCAATAAATCCTTTAATCCGTTTTCACTGAAATACTTTTCACCGTTAAAAACAATGGTGAGCCCCGGATTGAGATACACGTAGTTTTTAAGCATTTTCACCACATATTCACTTCGGAATTTGTAGTTTTTAAAAATGGTGCCATCGGGAACGAAGGACACTTTGGTTCCTTTTCTTCGGGAAGTATCGTCCAGGCTTTCTTCATTGGTAAGGTTCCCCTGCTCGAACTCCGCAGAAGCCGATTTTCCGTCACGCGTCGATTCTACCCTAAAATAAGTTGAAAGCGCGTTAACGGCTTTGGTACCTACCCCGTTTAATCCTACCGATTTTTTAAAGGCTTTGGAATCGTATTTTCCGCCGGTGTTCATTTTTGAAACCACATCGACCACCTTCCCCAACGGGATGCCTCGTCCGTAATCGCGAACAATCACTTTATTCCCTTGGATGGAAATTTCGATGGTCTTTCCGGCGCCCATTACAAATTCATCGATAGAGTTGTCCAGAACTTCTTTCAGCAGGATGTAAATACCATCATCCGGCGAGCTGCCATCGCCCAATTTACCGATATACATACCCGGGCGCATTCTAATGTGCTCCTTCCAGTCTAACGAACGTATATTGTCTTCGGTATAATTGGTTTCTTCCGCCATAAATTTATTTAAGTGAATTTTCGTGAGGGGTTGCTAATATAATATAACCATTTAAAAAATGAAAAAGCCCCAACACAAAATAATTAACAATATAGCAGGATTTATTGAGAAACCAAATTTAAGCCATCGACTTCTTTTTTATGGACACCAACCATATCCCTACAATAACCCCAAAGGCACCAAGCCACTGCATGGGCGTTAAATGTTCATTCAAAAAAATGGACGCCAAAACAATGGTTGAAATGGGCCCGATACCCGAAATAACGGCAAAATTTGAGGAGTTGATCCGGTTGATGGCTTCGGAAACCAAATACGACGGAATTACCGTTGCAAAAATGGCTATTAAAAATCCGAGCAAATAAACTTGCCAGCTTAAATTTAAAATATTTGTTTTTGAGAATATTCCAAAGTGAATGAATACGCATACACAAGACACCAACATAACATACGACGTAAACCTTACCACCCCAAATTTTGGAATGAGCCATCCGCTACCTACCAAATAAGCGGCATAAGTAATGGCACAAAGCAAAATTAAAACCCCACCGATAAAGGCATCTTTTCCGGTAGCGGCCGCTTCTCCCCAAAAGGCCAAAATAATACCCAAATAGCTCAATGCAATAGCAATAATCTGAATTTTTGTGATCGACTTTTTCAAAAAGATTTTATTGAACACCAAAACCATTGTGGGGTACAAAAACAGGATGATGCGCTCTAAGCTTGCCGATATATATTCCAAGCCAACAAAGTCGAAATAACTGGACAAATAGTAACCCGAAAAACCGAAAAACAACACCCAAGCATAATCTTTCCCTAAAATACTTACTTCACTTTTCTTTCTGCTGCAAGCCACGGC
>CAZZDI010000076.1:0-7788 GCA_964653155.1 uncultured Flavobacteriaceae bacterium
AAGGAATTAGATATATCCTATACGACAAAGATTTTATGGAATCAATTACACAAGGTAACAATTGGGGGAATTTATTCATTTTTGCGCATGAAGTTGGGCACCATGTAAATGGTCATAGTTTAGATATAGTTCTTTATGCGGCTGAAGTCGTAGAATCTAAAACATTAGAGCAAAGTCGTAAGCAAGAAATTGAAGCTGATGAGTTTGGGGGATTTATTTTAGCAAAGTTAGGTTGCCCAATAACAGAAATCAACAAACTTATTGAAAGAAATGTTTCTGAAGATGATGACACTTTCTCAACCCATCCAAATAAAGCTAAAAGATTAAAAGCAGTTGAACATGGTTACAATAAAGCAAAAGTCACATCTGGCAACACATGGGAGTTAGGTGGTTTTAAGAAAGAAGAGCTACCTTTATCTCCACTTCAAATTAGTCAAAGATTTCCAAATCAAGTTGGTGGTTACCATGATAAAAATGGGGAATTATTATTCAATGGCGGTGAATTTGATATAAATCATCCCGATACCGAAAAAATCACAACTTATCAAGTAGTTAGTTTTAGTGGAGATTATTTTATGTCCTCTGGATATGCCGTAATTTATAACGCAGATAAATTTGGGAATATATTAAACCCTATACGTCACTTTATAAAGGGAGATAATGGTAAAATGATTGTTTCTTTAATTTTTAAAAAAAATGGAACTATTCAAATGACATATTTTGATTAAACACTACGCACACATTTTACGATAAAACCAGGCCCAAAACTTTAACAAAAACCACATACTTTTATAAAAACTTTAAAGGTTTTTCGGCTTAACTTTAAAACATTAAAAACCACTAAAATTATTAGAATGAAACAGATGAAAAAAGTAACCACAATGATTATCTGTGTTTTTGCTTTGCTGCTTTCCGGCAACGCTATGGCACAAAAGTTTGCAAAACTGGACAAAAGCCCGTTAGACATCAGCTACTACCGCACTAGCCGAAACGAGCCACCCATGGCCAAAGTGATTTACAGTCGCCCACAATTAAACGGTCGCGATTTAAGTCAGTTAGCCCCGAACGGTAAAGTTTGGAGAACCGGTGCCAATGAAGCTGCCGAAATCAAGTTTTACCAAGACACCCAATTTGGTGACAAAACCGTAAAAGCCGGCACCTATTCGTTGTACACTATTCCAGGTGAAAAGGAATGGACGGTTATTTTGAGCAACGACACCGATGCTTGGGGCGCCTACAATTATAACGAAAGCAACGACGTACTACGAGTTACAGCTCCCGTAAGTAACGGCGAACCCGTTGAAGCCTTCTCCATAGCCTTTGATAACAACCAAATGTTTTTGGCCTGGGGCACGGTTAGGGTTGCTGTTCCGGTGAGTATTTAATCTTGCCTTTTATAGAAAAACGCTTTGTCATTTCGAGTCTTTCGACTTGGCTCAAGATAAACTTGAGTCGAGAAATCTCAATATTTTACGAATCTAACTTTTTATTCATAAGATTCTTCGCTTCGCTCTGAATGACATACTTTTTCAACAACCGCTTTATTTATCGTCGTCATTATTATT
This sequence comes from uncultured Flavobacteriaceae bacterium, assembly GCA_964653155.1. Classification (GTDB taxonomy): domain Bacteria; phylum Bacteroidota; class Bacteroidia; order Flavobacteriales; family Flavobacteriaceae; genus Flavisericum. The sequence continues at coordinate 1,566 of CAZZDI010000076.1, forward strand.
GTTGGCCTCAGACATATAATACAAACGCTTTAAACTCTTTTTAAGCAGAGTAAATCGGTACACGCCAATCACAAAAAATATAATACTGAAAACGAGCGACGCCAAGGCCAGATACTCAAAATTAGGATAGTTTTTTATCTGAAATAAAGCAATGCTCCCCAAAAGCAAATACAACGACGACCGTATATACGAGAGCAAAGTACGTTCATTGGCCAAGCGGGTGCGCTCAATAGCCAAATAATCTCGTAGAATAACTTCTTGGTCGGGTTTAAAATCGCGCCCAAAACGCAGAAGTTTCATTTTTTTCAACTTTACAGGTGCTTTCATGCTCGGGTTAGCTTTTAATTATACACCTAAAAATAAACAAAAATTTAAGGAATATTCAAATACTTGTGGGTTTGCAGGGAGACTTTCCACTTGGGGTTTTGCATCACGTAATCCACAATCTGCGGAATCATTTTATCACGTTTGCTCCATTCGGGCTGTAAATACAAAATACAATTGTCGTTTACCTTGGCAGCCTGCTCTTCGGCAAAACGGAAATCGTCTTTATTATAAATAATCATTTTAAGCTCGTGGGCTTTGGCATAAACCTCATCGGTAGGGAGTTTCATCTTTTTTGGCGACAGACAAATCCAATCCCATTGCCCCGTCAACTCATAAGCACCCGAAGTTTCAATATGGATTTGAAGGCCTTCTTTCTTTAGTTTTGAAGTCAGAAAAGTCATATCCCAAGTTAGGGGTTCACCTCCGGTTACAACAATAGTATCGCTATACTTTTTGGCGTTTTCAACAATTTTGGTCGTCAAGGTAGGCGGGTGCAAATTGGCATTCCAACTTTCCTTCACATCACACCAATGGCAGCCTACATCGCAGCCACCAATCCTAACAAAATAGGCCGCTGTGCCTTTGTGGAAGCCTTCACCTTGTATGGTGTAAAATTCTTCCATAAGCGGCAACATCTCGCCTTTGTTTACCAATAATTGTATCTCTTTGTCCATAATTAAGTGTGCAAAGATACGTATTCCATCCTGATTTGGAATATTTTGGACTTCAATTCAACCTTAATCCACAAAACCCTATTTTTTTCTTTTTTAATTTCTGTATTTTTATGCAAAATTTAGGCATGGGCACAAAAGAGACTTTTCACGAATACATTACCAAAGGCTACGAAACTAAAGGCGAATACATCCCTGTTGGCGCAGCGATGTTGAATGGCGAAACCATTACTGGGGCGCATGTAAAAATCCCGCTGAAAACCATGAACCGTCACGGTCTCATTGCAGGGGCTACCGGAACCGGAAAAACCAAATCGCTACAAGTTTTGGCCGAAAATTTAAGTGAAAAAGGCGTGCCCGTATTGCTAATGGACATTAAAGGCGATTTAAGCGGTTTGGCAAAACCCAGCCCGGGGCATGCCAAAATTGACGAGCGCCACGAAAAAATAGGATTGCCTTTTGAAGCGAAAGCCTTTCCGGTGGAAATATTAACCCTTTCGGAACAGGATGGTGTTAGGCTACGCGCTACTATCAGCGAGTTTGGTCCCGTTTTATTATCCCGCATTTTAGATTTAACGGAAACGCAAAGTGGCATTGTTGCCGTGATTTTTCAATATTGCGACGACCATAAATTACCGCTTCTCGATTTAAAGGATTTTAAAAAGATTTTACAGTACGCCACAGATGAAGGTAAAGCTGAATTCAATGAGGCTTACGGACGCATTTCTACGGCTTCAACCGGGGCTATCCTCAGAAAAATTGTGGAATTGGAACAACAGGGCGCCGATTTATTTTTCGGGGAAACCTCGTTCGACACCCAAGATTTACTGAGAGTGGATGAGAACGGCAAAGGCTACATTAATATTTTAAGGCTTACTGACATTCAAGACCGCCCTAAATTATTTTCAACGTTTATGTTGAGTTTGTTGGCCGAAATTTATTCCACTTTCCCCGAGCAAGGCGATAGTGGGCGACCAGAATTGGTGATGTTTATTGACGAGGCCCATTTAATTTTCGACCAAGCTTCAAAAGCGCTTTTAAACCAGATTGAAAGTATAGTAAAACTGATTCGAAGTAAAGGCGTTGGTTTATATTTTGTAACGCAAAACCCTACCGATGTTCCCGAAGAAGTATTGGGGCAATTGGGTTTAAAAGTACAGCATGCGCTACGGGCCTTTACCGCCAAAGACCGAAAAGCGATAAAACTCACGGCTGAAAATTATCCCGATTCTGATTATTACGACACTACCGAAGTACTCACTTCGTTAGGTATTGGCGAGGCGCTGGTTTCCGCGCTCGATGAAAAAGGCCGTCCCACGCCATTGGCTGCCACTATGATGCGGGCACCCATGAGCCGAATGGATATACTTTCTGAAACCGAATTGGCGCAGTTACTTTCGCAATCTGAATTGACCAAAAAATACAACGAAACAATTGATCGCGAAAGTGCCTACGAAATACTGAACGACAAAATAGAACGGGCTGAAGCCGAAGAAGCCAAGGAAAAAGCCCAACAAGAACAAGAGGCCCTTAAAAAAGCGGCATCTAAAAAAAGGACATCGTCCCGAAGCACCCGAATGAACCCCATAGTGAAAGTGCTTACCAGCGCGACCTTCATCCGCAGTGTATTTGGTATTTTAACCAAAGTGATGAAAAAATAAATTGATTAACTTTTTACTAATTTAAAACCCGAACTATCTAATGCGCTTATCTCATTTAGGCTTGATTGCCATTTTATTTTTAGCCGTTGCTTGCAGTAACCAACCTGGCCCTTTCGAAATTTCAAAACAGCATATTGGGCTGCTAACCGATTCCACACAGGTTAAGGACCTCGAAGCCATTTACGCCAAAGATTCCATTGTAAAATCGGTTAGTGGCGAAGAATTTTCAGGAAACCCCAACCAGATTGATATTTTTGAAAAAGGCGGCAAAAAATTGCTTACCCTCACCGCAAAACGCGCTTTGGATTCCACCTCAACCATTTCCAATATTCGCATTTACGACGAACGTTTTAAAACGGAAAAAGGCTTAACTTCTGCCAGTACTTTTAAAGACATCAAAGACCATTACAAAATATCGAGAATCAGCAATTTAATCAACTCGATTGTTGTGGGGGTAGATGAAATCAATGCCGCTTTTACCATCGACAAAGAAGAGCTTCCGGCCAATTTAAGGTTCGATAGAAATCTAAAATTTGAAGCTACCCACATACCAGACCACGCGAAAATTAAATACTTTTTTATAACTTGGAGTAAGTATTGAAATTTATGAATCCATTTTTGTCCAAACTTTTATTTGAAGCCGCCCGAAAACGACTCGAAAAAAAACGACTTGATACACCTGTAAGCAAAAGAGATATTGTACCATTGGTACGGCGATTTCAAGTAGAACTTACACATGCCATTAAAGAATACATTTTCATTATAGTAGGTGTGTTTTCCGCAGGGTTTGGACTAAAAGGTTTTTTACTCCCCAACAAGTTTATAGATGGTGGTGCCACAGGTATTTCACTTTTACTAGAGCACATCACCTCATTACAATTGGGCATTCTTTTAGTTTTGGTGAATTTACCTTTTTTGATTCTGGCCTACAGAACCATTGGTCAAAAATTTGCACTAAAAAGCATTGCGGCCATTACCTTTTTGGCCATTGTTGTGCATTTTGTAGAGTACCCCACCATCACTGACGATAAATTATTAATTGCCGTTTTTGGCGGTTTCTTTTTGGGGCTGGGCATTGGCATGTCTATGCGAGGTGGCAGCGTTATTGATGGCACCGAAGTATTGGCCATATTTTTAAGCCGAAAATTATCGCTTACCATTGGCGATGTACTACTAATCATCAATATCATCATATTTTCAGTAGGAGCCTATATTTTATCCATCGAAACCGCCCTTTATGCCATTTTAACCTATCTATCGGCCGCCAAAACCGTCGATTTTGTGGTAGATGGCGTTGAAGAATATATTGGTGTTACCATCATATCGAACAAGCACGACGACATTCGTTTTATGCTTACCCAAAAACTACAACGCGCCTGCACTATTTATGCTGGAAAAGGAGGCTTCGGAAAAAGCGGGGATAGTTACGACAAAGACATCATTTATACCGTAGTAACACGACTCGAATTGGCCAAACTTCAAACTGAAATTGACAAAATTGACAAAAAAGCATTTATCATTATGGGCATGGTTAAAGACTTGAAAGGCGGCATGATTAAGAAAAAACCCATGAAAGACCATTGACGATTGACGATTGACGATTGACGATTGACGATAAAGTAAAAAGTGAAATTTTGACAAAAAAGAAATACATCATACAAAATACACCGTTTGAAGTACCAACTACCGACGGAAAAATAATCAGGGAGCATTTTGGTTTGGCAAGCGACGGAAATTCTAAAATAAGCATCGCCCACATGAAAGCCCCTGCGGGTTGGAGCGAACCCTTCCAAACCCCAGAGTTTGACGAATACACTTTTATCATAAAAGGCAAAAAGCAATTCATTATAGAAGATGAAACCGTGGTTTTAGAAGCAGGACAATCCATAAAAACAGAACGAAATACACGAGTTCAATATTCCAATCCGTTTACCGAAGTTTGTGAATATATCGCCATTTGCACCCCGGCATTTTCTATGGATGGCGTAAACCGAGAAGACTAAATGAACAGTATTAAAATAGTGGGGGCCTCGATAAACCTGTTGAGTTATCTATCGTCCAGTTTATCAGCCAAAATTGCGGTAAAATTATTTTCAACGCCCCGAAAGGCAGCACTCACCCATGAAGGAACAGCATATTTAAAATCCGCCAAACAAAAGGATTTATCCTACAACGGAATCAAGATTAAAACCTATCACTGGAAAGGAAGCGCCGAAACCATTTTACTGGTACATGGGTGGGACAGCAATTCCTTCCGGTGGAAAGATTTAATTGAACTATTAAAGCAAAAAGATTTTAATATTATATCGATTGACGCACCGGCACACGGAGCTTCTGGCAGCAAAATTTTCAATGCGCCTTTGTATTCGGAATGTATTAATATTGCCGCAAAAATGTTTCAGCCCCAAACAATTATTGGCCATTCCATTGGCGGCACGGCAACGGCCATTGCCCTAAAAAACCACGGAATGCCTTCTGCAGAAAAGATTGCTTTGTTGGGAGCTCCTTCCAATCTGGCCATTTCGGTAGGCAATTATGTAAATATGATGGGCTACAACAACCGGGTTGAAAACGCCATGAACCAGTACTATTTAAAACATTTCAACCATCTGCCCGAATTTTACAACGTTGAAAACTTCTTTTCAAACATAACACCAAAAGGCCTTATTGTTCACGACAAAAAAGACCGCATTATTTCATTTAAAGAGGCGTTAGACATTCATCGGGTGTACAAAAATTCTAAATTAGTCAAAACAAAAGGTTTGGGGCACCGACTTAAATCAGAAACTGTTTACCAACATATTTTAGACTTTTTAAACGAATAAGTTTATCGTATTTTTGCGGCATGGCAGACACAACTTTAAAGCGGATTAACAAATACCTAAGCGAAATAGGCTATTGCTCGCGCCGCGAAGCCGATAAACTTATTGAGGCGGGCCGAGTAACCATTAACGGTGCCGTTCCTGAAAAAGGCACAAAAATAGCCCCGAACGATGAAGTTGCCGTTGACGGAACACTGGTGAAAAACACCAAAAAATCGTTTGTTTATTTAGCGTTCAACAAGCCCGTGGGGATTGTTTGCACCACAGATACTTCGGTAGAAAAGGATAACATTATCGATTTTATAAACTACCATAAACGCATTTTTCCTATCGGAAGATTGGACAAACCCAGTGAAGGCTTAATCCTTTTAACAGATGATGGCGATATTGTAAACAAAATCCTGAGAGCCAGCAACAACCACGAAAAAGAATATATTGTTACGGTTAACAAGCCCATTTCGCAAACCTTTATTGAGCGTATGGCCGGTGGTATTTACTTAGAAGATTTAAAGAAAGCTACCAACAAATGTAACGTTGAAAAATTGGGCACCTATAAATTCAGGATTGTGCTTACCCAAGGTTTAAACCGTCAAATCCGAAGAATGTGCCAATACCTAAACTACGAGGTGCAAACCTTAAAACGGGTACGGATTATGAACATTAAATTGGATGTGCCCGTTGGAAAATACCGCGAGCTAACTAAGGAAGAATTTACCGACTTAAACAATCTGCTAAAAGATTC
>CAZZDI010000076.1:7888-9034 GCA_964653155.1 uncultured Flavobacteriaceae bacterium
GTTAAGAATTCTGAAATCCCGATGGCAGCTACAATAATATCGGCTTGCTTGGTAATTTCTTGTAAATTTTTCGTTCGGCTGTGAACCACGGTTACGGTAGCATCACCGGCTTTTCTTTTTTGGCTCATTAAAATACTCATTGGGCGGCCAACAATATGGCTGCGGCCCATAACCACCACATTTTTACCTGAAGTTTCTACTTGGTAACGTTCCAATAATTCTAAAATTCCGTATGGCGTTGCTGGCAAAAAGGTAGGCAAATCCAAAGCCATTCTACCCACGTTTACCGGGTGAAACCCATCCACATCTTTATCGGGATCAATGGCCATCAATACCTTTTGCTCATCAATTTGTTCTGGCAATGGCAACTGTACAATAAATCCGTCTATATCGTCATTGGTATTCAGTTCGTTTATTTTTTCAAGCAATTCTTCTTCCGAAGTGTACTCTGGCAATTCAATAAGCGTCGATTTAAAACCAATACGCTCGCAAGCCTTTACTTTGGCGTTGACATAGGTCATACTCGCACCATCGTTCCCCACTAAAACCGCTGCCAAATGCGGCACTTTTTCACCTTTGGAAACCATCGATTTTACGTGTTCGGCGATTTCTTCTTTAATGTCGTTACTTACTTTTTTACCGTCTAAGATTGTCATTTAATATAAGTTTTCAGTGGCAGTCGCAGTCGCAGTTTTAGAAAACCGCTACAGACAGCAAAGCTATTCCGTTTTAACTCCAAACTTCCCTGGGTTATTTATCATATAATTTATAAGTTTCCCGATGTTTTTCCCTTCTTTCGAACACTTCGCATGCTCTTCCTGTGAGATATACTTGCAAGCCAGTGCAAAATCTAACCAAGTATTGGTTTCAGAATTTTCACCATCCGCATCTGTTAATTTGCTAACAAAATGTTTTGGATATATTCTTTTCCGATAAGCTTCGGAGAGATTTGCACAAATCGACCTAGAGCTCCGTCGTATTTGATCTGTTAACGAGTATCTTTCCTCCTTTGGAAAGGATTTTGAGATTTCAAAAATATCCATAGCCAAATCAAATGCTTTTTGATAAGCCAATAATTTTTTGAAATCCATAAACTTTTATTTTCTACTGATTACTGAAACTGTGACCGAGACTGAGACTGAGACT
>CAZZDI010000076.1:9134-12083 GCA_964653155.1 uncultured Flavobacteriaceae bacterium
ACTATCGCATATTCTTCATCATCTGCATCATCTTTTTGCCGCCACCGCCTTGCATCATTTTCATCATTTTGCTCATTTGGTTGAACTGCTTTAAAAGTTGATTGACTTCCTGAACCGAAGTACCCGATCCTTTGGCTACACGCTTTTTTCTACTGGCGTTTAAAATGGATGGATTGGTTCGCTCTTTTGGTGTCATAGAATGGATAATAGCTTCAATGCCTTTAAAAGCATCGTCATCAATATCAACATCTTTTAGCATTTTTCCGGCACCGGGAATCATACCCATTAGGTCTTTCATGTTACCCATTTTCTTGATTTGCTGGATTTGGCTCAAGAAATCGTCGAAACCAAATTGGTTTTTGGCTATTTTCTTTTGAAGTTTTCTGGCTTCCTGCTCATCAAATTGTTCTTGGGCGCGTTCTACTAACGACACCACATCACCCATGCCCAAAATACGATCGGCCATACGCGAGGGGTAAAACACATCGATAGCTTCCATTTTTTCGCCCGTACCAATAAACTTAATGGGTTTATTAACTACCGATTTAATAGAAATAGCCGCACCACCACGGGTATCACCATCTAATTTGGTAAGGATAACCCCATCAAAATTCAGCACATCATTGAAGGCTTTTGCTGTGTTCACAGCATCTTGCCCCGTCATGGAATCCACTACAAACAAGGTCTCCTGCGGCTGAATGGCTTTATGGATGTTCGATATTTCGGTCATCATGGCCTCATCAACGGCCAAACGACCCGCGGTATCTATAATAACCACATTGTGCCCATTGGCTTTGGCGTGGGCAATTGCGGCTTGCGAAATAGCAACGGGATCGTTATTTCCTTTATCACTAAACACCTCTACACCTATTTGCTCGCCAACTACGTGCAACTGGTCTATCGCCGCCGGACGGTACACGTCGCAGGCCACCAATAAAGGCTTTTTAGTTTTTTTGTTTTTTAGATAATTGGCCAGTTTACCGGAAAAGGTGGTTTTACCAGACCCCTGTAAACCCGACATTAAAATCACGCTTGGCGTACCCGATAAATTGATTCCTTCGGCATCACCTCCCATTAACTCGGTTAACTCGTCCTTAACGATTTTCACCATTAATTGCCCTGGCTGCAAAGTGGTCAATACGTCCTGCCCCAATGCTTTTTCCTTTACCTTATTGGTAAATTCTTTGGCAATTTTAAAGTTAACATCGGCATCCAGCAACGCGCGTCTTACTTCCTTTAAAGTTTCGGCAACGTTTACTTCGGTAATGCTTCCGTGCCCTTTTAGAACGTGTAACGCCTTATCTAATTTATCACTTAAATTATTGAACATAATTCTTCTAAATTTTTAAGAGATGCAAATTTAATGATTTGAAGCGTATTATGGCAAGAAACGTTCATTAATGTGAACAAAAAAAGGCAGCCCATCTAAATAGGTTGCCTTTGCACAGGAACCCTTTTGATTCCCGTATTATTCATTTTTATATATTCTAAGTTTCCGAATTTATGAATCTTAGATTTCCCGTCAAAAATAATAAAGAGTATGCTGTCATTATTACAAATGAAGGACTGGAATTTAGGTTTCAAAAAACGCTACTACATCCGCTCCGGCACCTGAATCCCCAAAAGCCCAAAAGCATTTTTAATGGTATTTGCTACGGTATTCGATAACTGCACTCGGAATAGTTTTTCGGTGTCGCTATCGGCCCCTAAAATGGATACATTTTGGTAAAACGAATTGAATTCCTTTACCAAATCGTAAGTGTAATTCGCTATTAACGCCGGACTGTGGTTTTCGGCTGCGTTTTGCACCACTTCGGGAAACAACTGCACTTGTTTGATGAGTTCGCGTTCTTTGTCGTGTAGCGATACCCCACTAGCGTTTATTGTAGCCGTTGAATCTACATTGGCTTTTCGTAAAATAGATTGGATTCGGGCATAGGTATATTGAATGAATGGCCCGGTGTTTCCTTGGAAATCGATGGATTCTTTTGGATCGAACAAAATGCGTTTCTTCGGGTCCACTTTTAAAATGTAATATTTCAGGGCACCCAAACCTATGGTCTTGTACAGCTCCTGTTTTTCTGCTTCGGAATAGCCATCGAGTTTACCCAACTCTTCTGAAATCTCTTCGGCGGTTTTGGCCATATCGTGAATGAGATCGTCGGCATCCACCACGGTACCTTCGCGGCTTTTCATTTTTCCGCTAGGCAAATCTACCATCCCGTAACTTAAATGGTATAAGTTTTTGGCCCAATCGAACCCTAATTTTTTCAAGATTAAAAACAACACCTGAAAGTGGTAATCCTGCTCGTTCCCTACGGTGTAAACCATTCCGCCCACATCTGGAAAATCTTTAATACGTTGTATGGCCGTACCAATATCCTGCGTCATGTAAACAGCGGTACCATCGGCGCGTTGTACAATTTTTTTATCGAGGCCTTCTTCGGTTAAATCGCACCACACCGAGCCGTCTTCTTCTTTATGGAACACACCCGATTTCAAGCCTTCGGCCACAAATTCCTTGCCCAATAAATACGTGTTGCTTTCGTAATATAAAGTATCGAAATCTACACCCAAGTTTTTATAAGTTTCATCAAAACCATCGTACACCCAACCGTTCATTTTTTCCCAAAGGGCCACGACAGCTTCATCCCCCGCTTCCCATTTTCTGAGCATGTTTTGGGCTTCAATTAAAAGTGGCGCGCTCTTTTTGGCTTCCTCTTCGGTACTTCCGTTGGCCACCAATGCTTCAATTTCCTTTTTATATTCCTGATCGAACTTTACGTAATAGTTCCCCACCAACTTATCGCCTTTTAAACCGGTACTTTCGGGTGTTTCTCCTTCTCCGAATTTCTCCCATGCCAACATACTTTTGCAGATATGGATGCCACGATCATTAATAATTTGGGTTTTATATACTTTTTTACCCGAAGCCTTTAAAATTTCGGC
>CAZZDI010000077.1:0-2587 GCA_964653155.1 uncultured Flavobacteriaceae bacterium
TCGTCTGTATCACAAATTTCCAAAGGGGTTGGAGCAACAATATCTGGGAGACTGTTTACAATCAAGTTGAAACTGGTATATGAAAAACAGGGACTGTCTTGATCCTGAATTCTTACAAAAATAGGTTGCGGGTTATCGGTGTTTGAAATAGAACTGGTTATCGGGTTAGTGTTTGCCCTAGCTTCAGCTTCTGAATAATGGTAGCTGTAATCGTAGTTGGTAAACGGAATGTTGGGTTCCAGTTCTGCATTTTTGGTGGATAGGTCGAACACTTCTGTTTCGTCACCAATGGCATCATCGCAAAGTTCGTAATCGGTAATTGGGGTAATGGGTTCTTCAGTATTTAGGGTGACGTTAATTTCGTCTTCTTCTATACACGTTGAACCGCTAACGGGAACAGAAACTTCAACCCGGTAAGTGCCGTTTTGTAACGCTGTATGGGTTGAGCTAATGGCTCCCGGAATTGGATTGCCGTTTAAATACCAGGCATACGAAGCCAGGGGGTTTTCCAAATCGGCATTAAGAACGGCCGAACTGGCGCAGGTTGTTATGTCCTCGCCCAATTCCAATACCCTAAAACTGTCGCCTTCAATAAAAACAGCTGAATCGTAACTACTGTCATTTTGATCGGCAATAATGAGCTTGATATGATAGGTAACATTGGGCTGTATGGTACCTGATGCAGTTAACACCGTAGTACGCCCATTATAGTTAGTGTCACCCAAGTTGTAGCCCTCAAAATATTCAGGATTTTGGGAGGGTGGGCAATTATTCAAACCATATAGGCCGTCATAAATCGTGTTGGTATTTACAGGTGTTGTAGTGCCTGGTATTACAGCAATATTTTGGTAGGGAGCCGTACTGCCGGCTTCTTTAATTAAAAAAACAAAACCATCAGAAATATTACAGGGGAATGTTCCAGAATATTCTTCGGAAGCAAAAATATAGTTAAACTGAAATTGGTTGGAAATGGATACAAAATCGAACTCTATCGATGTTGCGTTTTCAGTTCCTGTGACACCCAATTCGGCTTCCAAATCGGGATCGGTGCCCCAGGCGTTGGAGCCTTCACTCAATGTGGGCGATATGGTTGAATTTCCTCCAGATCGGGCCGCTCCCGTTGAAAGCATGATACCTCTTTCGAATGGAAAATTGGAACTGCCCCGTTCAAAATAGGCATAACTGGCCAAACCCGTAGCAGAGCCATTTACAGAAGAGTTAATGTTGGAAATATCTACACAGCCATCAACAAGGTTGTCTTGAATTAGGGATTCTAAATCTACAGAATCATCTACCGTTATTTGTTGTGAAAACAATTGCGTGTTTCCACAAAAAAGGAGTAGTAAAATGAAATAGAATAATCTCATAATAAGTAGGTGCTTTCTGTTTGTTTTTACGGGTTAAATAGCCGCTTTATGTTTAGGACAATTGAATGTTGAAAAGTAGATGTTTTTTGGATGAAACGCAAAATAAATCGATTAAACGTTGGTTTTTGCAGTTTTCCCAGCAATGGCTAACGCTTTAGGGTAAAATGATTTTTAAATATTCTGCCATCTTCCAGTTTTACCGAAAACCAATAATCGTCGTTAGGTAATGTTTTCCCCCGGATGGACCCGTCCCAGCCTTTGCCCAGCGGATCCAATTCTTTTAAAAGTTTACCATACCGGTTGTAAATCTGGATTTTGGTATTGGGCTGAAAAAGTTCAGAAACACCGTATATCTGCCAAGTATCGTTGATGCCGTCGTTATTTGGGGTAAAATATTTGGGAAATCCAACCACCGAAATTTGTTGGTTTACAATTCCGCAGTCGTTTTTAACGTCCCTAACATGTAAGGTGTACAATCCTGGATAAACGTTTTCAAATAAAGGTGTGTCTTGGTACGGTCTTGCTACCGTGTTGTTTGGGTTTACCAATGCGAATTCATAAATGCCTTCGCCCGAAACCATGATGTCAATTATGTTGTTTTCCGATACATCGGTAATTTTAATGTTGTTTATGGTCGCAATGTTTGAGGGCTCGACAGTTACCGTGCGTAGGTTTGTACATCCATCAAGGTTTGTAACCACTACAGTGTATGTCCCTATTTCATTAATGTCAATTTCATAAGTGGTTTCTCCTGTGTTCCACAGGTAGGTGTAATTGTTTATGCTTCCTTCAGTCAATCCAGCATTTATTTTTGTTGGTGAAGGAAATTCATTAAGACAATAAAAAGCAGTATCGGTTTTAGTAATATTGGGCAGTTTTTTTACGGTAAGTAGGATCTCGTTGATGCCATAACAGGCATTGTTGCTTGAGGTGTCCACCCGATAAAATAGGGTTTGCTCATAAGGAGTTTTGTTCTGGTATGCTTCCGTAATATTGTTGATTTCTAAAAGAGCATCGTTTTCTGTCTCGTAAAATGTGATGTCAACACTGTTTAGCGGAATGTTCAGATTTGTAGCCATTTCGGCTTTGTAACTTTCTAGGTCGAAAGTGTTGATTCCGTCAGGCGAATCCATTTCATCGCATTGGTAAGGAGCATTATAAACGGGTGCTTGCGAGGTGCTTATAAGCAGTCGAATTGTTGCAAAACTGGCACACTGTCC
>CAZZDI010000077.1:2687-5834 GCA_964653155.1 uncultured Flavobacteriaceae bacterium
GCCTGGAGGGTCTATCACTACATTATAAACGCCAGACTCGGTAACTTCCAAGTCAAAATCGTTTTCAGGTAAAACTACGCGGTCTTTGGTCCAAGTATATGTGGCGCCCAAAATATTGTCGGCTTTCAGTGTGTAGGTCTCATCTTCGCAAAGCGCAAGAAAATTGGTGCCGCTTCCATTTTTTATTAGGTCCACTTGTTCACTAAACAAAGACGCTATAAACGGCGGAAGGCCTTGTGTGGAGTTGTTTTCTCCCAAATCTATGGCATTATGTTGATAATTTGCCGAGGTGCCAATGCTATTCGGGCTATTTATAACGCCTAATTTATTAATACCCGTATTGTAGGTAGCGCTTAAGGAACGGTATATTTTGCCATTTGGGCCTAACTGCAATGCACTTCTGTATAGGTTTCTATTATCTAAAACAATCTGGCTTTCCGAAATGTTGGTAGCGTTTAAATTGTATTGCAACAATACCGAAAAGTGGCTTAAGGGGGCGTTGTCATTCGGAGTATGGTCATTAGAGGAGCTAACGTACAACAAGTTACTGTCTGGCGAAAACTCCAAACCATAGGGCTTGTTGTGCGGACTTTTGATGTTTAGCGGTTGAGGGTTGCTCACTTTTCCCGTATCCGAATTAAAATCAAATAAATACAGACCGGAAACTTCTGTGCTGGCACAGGCCATTTTCAGGCCATTTGGTGATAGTTTTAAATACCCTCTTAAGTTTTTGAATTCAACTGGCAGTGTAGATTTTACGGGAGTACGGTTAACGCCCGATGGACTGACTTCAAAGGCATAAAAGGTGTTAAGCTTGGGGTCGGTATTATTTCCGATAAAGCCGTTTTGGGAAGAAAGGGTTACTACCCAAATGGATCTTGAGTCGCAACTTTTAACCACAGCGGTTACTTTTTCTGCAGATTGAGGCAATAAATTGGTGTTTTTATTTAATACGCCTCCTTTTCCGTTGTTTAAAGATAAATCTACAACAGAAAAGTTTAGGCCGTCTTTATGTTGGTTGTCGGCAACGGTAAAAATATAGTAAATATTGGGGTTGTTGGGTTTGGGAACCACAATGGCCGATTGTGTACTCGATTCGTTACCTAATAAATTTTCACCATTAAACATAATTTCGTGCGACGCATTATAAACGGTAGAACCATCGGTGTAAAACAATAAATCGCCATTGGAATTGGAAATTGAGGTGCAGCCTTCTCTGGTAAACAGTTCGCCGTCGTTTAAGGGGGTTACGTTACCTGAAAAAAGATTGAAATTAATACCGGCATTTTCACCAAAATACCAATTTGAAGCTTCGGCTTGGCCAAAAGTGTTAATTGTGGTTAGTACAAAGACCAATAGAATAAGGGCAGGTTTTTTCATCTTTTCAGTAGCAAATGCTACCAAAGATATTATAAATCACGCTTTTTTAATAATCTATACGATAAAAAGATGAATAGGGCAGTCCAAACCAGTACTACGGCCATTTCGTTCCAATGTACGGCATAGTCGTACGTCAGTTCAGTTTTATCGGGAAATTTACTCATGGCAATGCGCTGAAACGGTTGGTCTATGAGTTTGTACATCGATTTTAACGGAAAAATATTTTGGATTTTTTCGGCCAAATCACTGTCCAATTTCCAAGACATAAGTCCGAAAGCAATCCACTCCACAATAAAAAGGATGAACAAAAAAGCCAGTGCAAACGCCGAACGCTTTACCAACATGCCAAAAAATAAACAGAGGCTGAAAAAGGCGATTAGTTTTATAAAGTAGGCCAGTAAAAATTCGGTTTCCATCAAAATAATTCCCACTTCGGTGTAACTGGAATAGTAAAGCCCGATACATAATGAAATGAGGCCCGTTAATACCGTTGAAACCAATGAAAAGAACACAATGGTGTAGAATTTAGAAAGGATGAATTCCTTTTTGCTCAATCCGTCAATTAAATTTTGTTTAAGGGTTTTGTTGCTGTATTCGTTGCCAATCATGCTTACCACAACAATGGCGAAAAAGAACTTGAATTGTGCCGAAAAAAATGTGGTTAAATGCCAAATAACCGGAAAGTTAAAAACGCCCAATTCGCCCAGTTCCAAAGTAAAAAAGCCAAAAACATTAATTTTTAGCGAGGACAAAAGGATGATGAAAAATGGCAAAATAAAGGATATAAAAATGAGCACTTTGCTGGTGCGGTTCAGCAATAGTTTTTGCAATTCTAAATTTAAAAGTCGCAGCATTACAGTTCGTTTTGTTGGTTATTGGTCAGTTGTAAAAATTGCTCTTCCAAGCTTGCTTTGCGTTTTACCAAATGGGTGAGTACGATGTTTTTCTCAAAAAGCAGTTTGTTGAAATCTTCGGCAGCCATGGGGTCGTTTAAAAAAGCAGTTACCAAATCATTATTCACTTTAATTTTTCCGAAAGAAGCATGGTTTTCCAAAAACTGAATCAGTTCATTTTGATTGTGGCATTTTAGTTCGAAAAAACCGTGACTGGAAATCATTTCGTCCACACGCCCTGAATAGAGTTTTTCGCCTTTTCGGAGTACCACCACGTGCGAACATACCTTTTCAACTTCGTCCAATAAATGCGAAGCCAGTAAAATAGTGGTGCCGTTGGCGGCAATTTGTTTGATGATTTCCCGTATTTGGTGTATGCCCTGTGGATCCAGTCCGTTAGTGGGTTCGTCCAGAATTAAAATTTCCGGGTCGTTGAGCAGGGCAGAGGCAATGGCCAAACGTTGCTTCATGCCCAAAGAGTAAGTGCTGAATTTACTGTCCTTGCGTTCCAAAAGCCCAACAATTTCCAGTTTTTTGTCTATTTTCTGGTAATCTACTCCCTTAATTTTGCAAACTAACTTTAGGTTTTGTTCGGCGGTCATGTACGGGTAAAAGTTGGGGCGTTCAATAATGGCGCCTACTTTTTTCAGGGCATTATGCGTGGTGGTATTGCCGTCAAACCAATGAAAACTGCCGTGCGTTTTGTTTACCACGTTTAAAACGATGCCCAAAGTGGTGGATTTTCCGCTGCCGTTCGGCCCCAAAATACCGTAAACATTGCCTTTGTTAATGGTGAACGATAAGTCTTTTACGGCCGTTAAATAGCCAAATTTTTTGGTGAGGTTGTTAATGGTAAGTATGGGTTCCAAACTGT
>CAZZDI010000077.1:5934-12056 GCA_964653155.1 uncultured Flavobacteriaceae bacterium
TCGCAAAGTTTTATTATTTTGAAGTTTGAAAGCGCATTGCAGCAACCTTTTTGAATACCTTTACAATATGCAAGATCTAAAAATTTCGAAGAAAAAGCCTTCGTTTCCCATAACGCCAAAACTGCACGATTATCTTTCAGAGTATAATCGCGACATGAAAATTCCTATTTTTTATGACGATTTGCTACGGTTTCAAGGCTCAATTGTGGTGTATGATAAAGATGATAACGACACGCTTTGGATCCGTGTGTATTACAACGATTTTGAACGCGAGGAAATCGAGCTGTCGCTAAAAAAAGTATATACCATTTTACATTCTGATGGAAACGACAGTATTTTGCCGTTTTTAAGCGTTGATGCCATCGATTATTGCACCTTCGGAAACTCGAAGCCTTTCCGTATAAAGGTCAGAAATGTTTTAAACGACAACTATACTTATTTTTATGTAAAAACGGCTGATGCGTCGCGGGTTTATGGTTTGGAGTTGGAGCACATGTTGTCGCCGTATAATTTGAACTTTTTGGTTTATAAGGATACCTTAATAGAGGAGCACATTGCAGGTATTCCGGGTGATGAGTTTATTAAAAACTTTCTGCCAAAATGCGATAAATCTGAAAAATCGCAAATAGCCAAAGAGTTCGTCAAGTTTAATGAACGCTGTATGATCCGGCTTTTGGGCGATATGCGTTCGTACAATTACGTTATCGTGCCCACACACGATTTTGATCATGTGGTTTATAAGATCCGTGCCATCGATTTCGATCAGCAATCCTATGAGGGGAAATTCAATATTTATCGTCCGCAGTTTTTTAAAGAGAACCTAAAAATGGTGGAGTTGGTATCTGAAGGGATGCAAAAGCTATCCATTAACCAATATAAAACCGAGGAGCGTTCTATTTTGGTAAAACGTTTAAAAAGTTTTCAGGATCGCATTAATTTGTTGTTGGATAGCATGCAAAACGATATGATTTCTACCGAAGCGCACATCCATCTTTTAAAAATGAAGATTTTTGAATACACCCAAGATGTAAAATTCAAAAAGTGCAAAAATATGGGAGAAATCCTAAAGCGTTCTTTGGAGTTTTTAACCCGAAATTATGAAAACGTGAGTTTGGATAAATTGAAGCAGGAATAGGGTGAAACCAAATTGGCGGAAAAAGTGGTTTTGTCTAAAAAGGATTAATTCCAGTTTTCTTCAAAGTCGAGGTTGTCATAATCGTCAATATCCAAACCATCTTCAAATTCATCGAAATCATCATCTTCATCGGCTTCAAAAACGCGATCGGGCGCCGTGTCGGGCACTTGCCCCTGCACGAACATAAGGTTGGGGTAATCTTGGCCTTCGGCTTCTTCAACAATTTCGGCCAATTCTACGTAAAAGGTCCACATACTTAAAAAGTCGTACACGTAAATCAGTTTGGTCTGGGCTTCGTGTACCACGCTATCTAAAGCGGTTTCGTTCATTAACCGTGCAGAACTATCGTCGCTTAAATCAAACAATGAAATTTCCTCGCCTTGCTCCCATTGGTCGTTACTAATGTAAAAAGAGGCCATTTCAGAACCATCAAATCCAAACGATTGGGTAATGATGTTGTGCAAGTCCTCTAAGGTGTCGCTTTCACGAATTTCCAAATCGCGAAAAATATCGGCATCTGTGGTATCGTTGTCTAAAATAACTCTAAATCGGTAAACCATGTGTGAAAAAATTGAGTTGCAAAGGTAGTTTTTTTATGTTATTTGGTAAAACGGTGCAAGGTAAATGTCATGGCGCTTAACAATAAAAATGCACCAATTTGGTGAGCAAGGCCCAACCATAACGGCACACTCAATAAAATGGTGAAAATGCCCAAAATAAACTGAACAAACACAATAATAACAAGGCTGGAAACACTTTTTTGCTGAATGCTGGAGAGTGGTAGTTGTTTTGATTTTATCCAAAGCCATATTAATGAGGCCACCACCAAATAGGCCAAGGTTCTGTGCACAAACTGAATGCCGCTGGGGTTTTCAATTAGGTTTTTATAAAACGGTTCCAGCACATATACGGTATGGTGCATAAATTTGTTTTCGTTCATTAAAGGCCAGTGGTTGTGCAGTAAACCCGCTTTTAAGCCCGCCACAAATGCACCGTAAATAATTTGGACAATTAGAATGATAAAACTAACCATAATCCATTTTCTGAATTTAGGGAATTCAACAGGTTTTCTGTTTGGGTAAATTAAATCTAGGGCCACCCACAAGGTAGCTGCAAAAGTTAAAAAGGCGGTTACCAGGTGTGCCGCTAACCTAAAGTGGCTTACATCGGGTTGGTCAACCAAGCCACTTTTAACCATGTACCACCCTAAAAACCCTTGAAATGCTCCTAAAGCCATTAAAATCAAGCTCTTTTTTATGGTGCTTTTTGTAAGCTGTTTTGTGATTAGGAAATACAAAAATGGGACAAAAAACACCATTCCGATAAGGCGTCCAATAACCCTGTGCAGCCATTCCCAAAAATAGATTTCCTTAAAATCTTCAAGCTCAAAATGATAGTTTAGTTTTTGGTATTCGGGGTATTGTTTGTAGAGCTCGAACGCCTCTTGCCACTCGGTTTCGTTCAAGGGCGGAATGGTACCGGTTATCAATTTGTAGTTGGAAATGGACAGCCCGGAATCGGTCAACCGCGTAATGCCACCAACGAATACCATGATGAAAATTAATAAACAGCCCGTTAACAACCAGTATATTACCTTTTTGTTGTCTTTTTTTTTATTTGCCATGAATGCACGAATTAATGTTTTATATATTTTTTGAATATCCGTTTTTTGTTATACAATATTCAAATTCCAAATTCCAAATTCCAAGTTCCAAATTTCAAAAGGCTAAATTCCAAATTTCAAAAATGAGATGCTTCGACAGGCTCAGCATGACAAACGCATTTTAATATTCTATCTCCAAACTTCTAGTCCCCAATCGCTTTAAGTCCCAATTGTTTTCCTTTTTCCAACATCAATTGATGTGCCGCATCGTATTCATTCGGGATATCGCCTTCCAAAATGGCCTCTTTTATGGCTTCTTTTATAATGCCTATTTCCTTTGAAGGTTGCAAATTGAAGGTTTCCATAATTTCTTCGCCAGAAATGGGCGGTTGAAAGTTTCTCACATGATCGCGCTCTTCAACTTCTACGATTTTTTCGCGTACAATTTTGAAGTTGTTATGGTATTTTTTGAAACGTTTCGGGTTTTTTGTGGTGATGTCGGCTTCGCACAATGTCATTAAATCTTCCACATAATCGCCGGCATCAAAAACCAAACGGCGCACGGCCGAATCGGTAACAATATCCTGCGCCAAAACAATGGGGCGGGAGCTCATCAGTACCATTTTTTGAACGAACTTCATTTTATCATTCAATGGCATTTTTAAACGCTTGAACAAGCGGTACACCATTTTTGAACCTTCAAATTCGTGCCCGTGGAACGTCCATCCCACTTTTTTACTGAATTTTTTGGTAGGTGCTTTGCCAATGTCATGCAACAAAGCCGCCCAACGCAGCCATAAATTATCGGTGTTTTCAGAAATATTATCGACTACTTCCAAAGTATGGTAAAAGTTGTCTTTATGGCGCTGACCCTCAATTTCGTCAATGCCTTTCAGCGCGGTCAATTCTGGTAAAATGTATTTTAAAAGCCCTGTTTTTTCCAACAATAAAAACCCGATGGATGGTGTTTTGCTTTCCAGGATTTTGTTCAGTTCGGTAACAATACGTTCGTTGGTGATGATTTTTATGCGCTCTGCATTTTTTGTAATGGCTTTTAGCGATTCACTTTCAATTTTAAAATTGAGTTGTGTAGCAAATCGAATAGCTCTGAGCATCCGCAATGGGTCGTCGCTGTAGGTTATATCAGGGTTTAATGGCGTGCGGATGATTTTTTTATCCAAATCGGCCAGCCCTTCAAACGGATCCAGTAGATCGCCAAACGCGTTTTCATTTAAACTTAGGGCCAAGGCATTTATGGTAAAATCGCGCCGGTTTTGGTCGTCTTGCAGCGTGCCATTTTCTACGGCTGGGTTTCGGCTGTCTTCGGTATAGGATTCCTTTCGGGCACCAACAAATTCAATTTCAATTTCATCATGGCGGAGCATGGCCGTGCCGTAGGTTTTAAACACCTGCACTTTGGGGGTGTTGGGCAAGTTTTTGGCGACTTGTTTTGCCAACTTTATGCCATCGCCAATGGCCACCACATCAATATCCTTGGCAGTGCCACGCTTTAAAAAATAATCACGAACATAACCGCCTATTACGTAGCTTTCCAGATTTAATTCTGAAGCGGATTTAGAAATGACTTTAAAAATAGGGTGGTTAAGTGCTTCTTTGTAATTCATTGGTATGATGTCAAATTCCAAATATTGAAATTCCAAATTCCAAATTCCAAAATGGCACTTGGAATTTAGGTTTTGATAATTTGGAATTTATTTGCGTATAACCTTTACAACTCCATTATTGCTCAACTTAATAATTGAGGATGGTTTGTCGCAAATTTTTTCGCGCTGCAAATTTACAACATAGTCCACACCTTTTAAAACCTCGGGTGCTATTTCTTTAAATGATTTTGGGGTAGGCTCACCACTAATATTTGCCGAAGTGGACACAATGGCGCCGTTAAATTTTCTGGATAGCCAAAAGCAGAAATCATCATCGGGGATGCGAATGGCGATGCTGCCATCGTCGGCAATCAAGTTTTCGGCTAAATTTTGGGCCTCATCGTAAATAATGGTGGTGGGCTTGTCGGTAACATCAATGATGTTTTGTGCCGCCACCGGAACCTGTTTTACGTATTTTTTCAGCATCCTATCGTCGGCCACCAAACAAATTAGGGCTTTACTGTCTTCGCGCTGTTTTAAGTTGTACACTTTTTTAACGGCGTCTGGATTGCTGGCATCGCAGCCAATGCCCCAAACGGTATCGGTTGGGTAAAGGATGAGGCCGCCGTTTTTTAAAATTTCGAGGGCGTTTTTTATTTCGGTGTTTTGATTAGACATGATTTAAAATTTCTTTATAAACTTTAACCGTATTTTGAGCCATTTGGCTTGTTGTAAAATTCTCGATGAGTGTTTTGTGGGATTGTGTTATAAATTTATTTTGTAAATCGGAATCGTTGGCAAGTTTCAAAACCAATTCAGTTAGTTTTTTATCGTCGTGCATAGGGGCAAGTAGGCCATTTTTTCCATCTTCAATAATTTCAGGAATGCCACCCACGTCGGTGCTCACCACAGGAACTTTATGATACATCGATTCATAGATAAATTGCGGTACACCCTCACTTTGCGAAGTCATCAACGAAACATCAAACTGCGGAATAAAATTGGATGCATTGGGCGTATAGCCCATAAAAACCATGTGCTCAGTCAAACCCAATGCTTTAACGCGATCCAAAAGTGGTTGGGTGCGTTCGGTAAACGTGCCAATTTGCACAAAAAAGAAATTGGCTTTTTTTTCTTCGTTAATAATTCGGTTTGCCACGTTTACCCAAGTATCCAAATGTTTGGCCCGAATATGGTTGGCCACGTTGCCAATAATCATTTTATTATTCCCTATTTTGAATTTTTCACGGAGTTTGAATGGCGTTTTGTCACTTTTGGTTTTCAAGTTGGTGCCATGGTAAATGGTAACCAGTTTGCTGTGGTCTGTAATGGCCTTTTCTGAAACCCTTTTGGTTTCTTCGGAAACACAAAGAATTTTTTTGATTTTGGGGTAATTGTATTTGTAAAGCGTTTTTTTTCGTTGTTTAATTTCGAACGATGTTTTTTTGCTAAAAACAAATGGCGGTAAATTATAGATTTTATCGGCAATAATCGCTAGTTGAATGGCCGTGGTATCGTGTATATGGATTAAATCTATTTTTTTGGACTTACATATTCGGCCGAGTTTGAGTGAAAACCTTAAATCAATTTTTATAGCCAATGGCGCGGCAATATGTTCAATGTTTGTGCTTTTCAATCTTTCGTGAAACGGACCGCCCTTCACACAAAAAACAATGTTGTTTATCTCGGGGTTGGTAACGGCCAATTCGCTACACAGGTTTTCAATATGGTTTTCGCCACCGCCCCAATTCGATACGCCCGACAAGTGTAAAATATTCAT
>CAZZDI010000078.1:0-11901 GCA_964653155.1 uncultured Flavobacteriaceae bacterium
AACTTTCCGTATAAACCTGTCCGCGGTGCGGTTTTAGGGCGTCACGAATCGGTTTCATTTGGTCTTCATCAACCACCAAAAAGGCGGTGCTGTGGTGTTCAGAAAGGGTTTCAACGCCTGTAATGTTGAGGTTTAGTTTTTCAATGGCAATGTATTCCTTTAAATGGATCTCGTGGTGCTGTGCCGTTTTATGGGCATTGGGACCACGAAAATCCCAAATCAGTTTCAGTTTCCGCATGTTTTCCGTTGTAAAAATTACAGGCTAAATATAGATTAAAATAAACAATAACCCCTATTTTTGGGCGTTTACAAAACAACTTGTATTATAGGTATATATTAGTATTTTTGTAACCATCGAAAAAAAATATTCCATGAAATTAAAACATCTTATTACTTTATTTTTTGCGTTTTTGGCTTTTGGTGTAAACGGACAAACCAGTAACAGTGAAACCCTTTTTACGGTTGATGGAAACCCGGTTTATGTATCGGAATTTGTAAAGGTTTACAAGAAAAACCTCGATTTGGTACAAGACGAATCGCAAAAGGATGTTGACGAATATTTAAAACTGTTTACCAACTATAAATTAAAGTTGAAGGAAGCAAAGGCCTTAGGACTGAACGAGGACGCCAATTATTTACGCGAACTGAACAACTACAAAAAGCAATTGGCCAAAAGTTACATGACCGATAGCAAAGTTACCGATGCTTTGGTGGAAGAGGCTTACCAGCGTGTGTCGCAGGAAGTAAATGCCAACCATATTTTGGTAAAGGTTGATGAAAATGCCAGCCCAAATGATACTTTGGCCGCCTACAATGAAATTATAAAACTACGCGAAAGGGCCTTAAAGGAAGGTTTTGAAAAAGTGCGTGCCGAAGTCCACAACGGCCAAACCGTTTTTGGCGAGCAGTTGGGGTATTTTTCAGGATTTAGGATGGTTTATAAATTTGAAAATGCGGCTTTCAATACGCCGGTAGGCGATATTTCTCAGCCATTCCGTACCCGTTTTGGTTACCATATCGTTAATGTATTGGATAAGCGCAAATCAAAAGGCGAAGTCACCGTTGCGCATATTATGGTGGTTGAAAAGCCAAACGATTCGTTGGCCGAAAAGCCAGAAACCAGAATCAACGATATTTATAAAAAAATAGAGCAGGGCGAAGATTTTGCTTCGCTTGCCAAGCAGTTTTCAGATGATAGGAACTCATCGCCAAAAGGAGGTGAAATGGCACCGTTTTCTAGCGGACAATTACGCGCCAAAGAATTTGAGGATGTTGCTTTTGGTCTAGAAAATGAAGGTGATATTTCAGAACCTTTTAAAACCGATTTTGGTTGGCACATTGTTAAATTAATCAATAAAAAGCCCGTGGCCGATTTTGAAACTTTAAAGCCCGAATTGGTAAATAAAGTAAAGCGCGATAGCCGTTCAAAATTAATTGATGAGGCTTTAATCGATAAATTGAAAGCAAAGTATAACATGGGCAATCCGCCGTCCGATTTGCAATATTTTGCGGCTATTTTAAATGATGATTATTTCAGTAGAAATTGGAAACTGCCCGAAAACCTTGATGGCGAAAAGCCATTTTTAAAAATAGGAAACAAGCAGTTAACCTATCAGGATTTTGCCAATTATTTAGAAAATCAACAGCGCAACACCACGGCAAAACAACCTTTTGAAACCTTGGTGGCTAAAAAATACGAAGCGTTTTTAGAACAGCAATTATTGAATTATCAGGAAGAAAATTTGGAAAACGAAAATGAAGAATATGCCGATATCGTTACCGAATACAGAGACGGCTTGCTACTTTTCGAACTGATGGAAAACACCATTTGGAACGCCGGTACCACCGATACCATCGCGATAAAGGAATACTACAAAGCCAACAAAAATAAGTACATATCGCCCGAGCGTATTGATGCCGTGGTAGCATCGTCATCCAAACAAAAAACCTTAAAAAAAGTAGCTAAATTATTGAAGCAGGATATGGCCGTTGAGCGCATCAAATCGTTGGTGAACAGTAACGATGCCATCGAGGTTATTTTTACTTCCGAAGTGATGCAAGCCAACCATCAGGCGCTGCCAAAAGGATTGGATTTTAAAAAGGGCATTTCGAAAATCCACAAGCACAATGGCGGGTACGTTATCGTAAAAATTAACGAGGTGCTTCCCGAAAGTCAAAAATCATTCGAGGACGCCAAAGGATTGGTCATCGCCGATTACCAAAACCATAAAGAAGAAAAATGGCTAAGCGAATTGGCCAAAAAGTATCCCGTAAAGGTAAACCAAGAGGTACTTGCAAACGTAAAAGAACAACTTAACAACAAATAGGTGCGGGGCAGTTTTTTCATAATAGTGATGCTGGGTTTGCTGTTTTCTTGCGAATATTTAAAGAAAACAGACGAGCGCAAACCCGTGGCACGGGTTAACGAAAGCTATTTATTTGAAGACGATATAAAAAACCTCGTGCCCCAAGGCGCTTCAAAAGCAGACAGTACCCTGTTGGTGCAAAATTTCATCAACCGCTGGGCAACCCAACAATTGCTGATGGATGGTGCTAAACTGAACCTCAGTGAAGAAAAACAGAGCAACTTCAACAAACTGGTAGAACAATATAAAATCGATTTGTACACTAAGGCTTATATGGAAGCACTGGTAAAGAAAAATATCGATACGCTAATACCCGATCAAGAAGCCGAGAATTATTACGAAAACAATAAAGATGTTTTTAAACTGAACGAAGAACTCATCAAGTTCAGATACGTTAATCTCGATGAAAACATGATCAATTATGAGGATGTAAAAAAACGTTTCGAACGTTATAACGACAGGGACAAGCGTGTTTTGGATTCCATTTCCATTCAGTTTAAATCCTATTCCTTTAAAGATTCGGTTTGGATAAAACTCAGCCAGGCCATAAGAAAGATTCCGGCGGTAACGCCTGAAAATAAAGAGCAATTGTTAAAAAAATCTAATTTTATACAGCTCAAAGATTCATTAGGAGTATATTTGATGCAAATTAACGATGTGCTGTTGCGAAACGAAACCGCACCGTTGGAATACGTTAGGCCAACCATAAACCAGATCGTCATCAACAAAAGGAAGTTGGACCTCATTAGAGAATTAGAAAAAGATATTACGAAAGATGCTGTTAAAAACAAACAATTTGAAATTTATAAATAACTTAAAACATATTGCCTGTATCGCAATAACCTTGTTTGCTGCTAATGTTTTGGTTGCCCAGGAAATTATTGAAGATGAAGAGGAAGTGGCGGTGGCCGAAACCAAAGCTTCGGTTTCCAATGTGCAAACCGGAAAAAAAGTAGATGGCGTTGCCGCTGTGGTGGGCGATTATATTGTTTTGGATTCGGATGTTGATAAAGAACGCGAGCAAATAAAAGCAGCCGGAGGGTCGGTTGAAGGTGTTGAAGATTGCCAATTGTTCGGTCTTATGCTTGAAAAAAAGCTGTACGCGCATCATGCCATTCAGGATAGTATTCCAGTTTCGGATGCTGAAATCCGCCAAAGTGTCGATTACCAGATCCAGCAGTTTTTACAACAAACCAACGGTTCTATGGAACGCCTTTTGGAATTCTACAACATGGAAGACGAAAAAACATTCCGTAGTGAAATGTTCGAAATCAATAAAGCCAATCAGTTAGCCTCAAAAATGCAGGCTAAAATCGTTGAAGGTGTTGAGATTACTCCAGAAGAGGTGCGGGCGTTTTTCAATAAAATTCCAAAAGAAGAACGGCCAACGTTTGGTACCGAGTTGAAAGTGGCACAAATTGTTGCCGAGCCTAAAGTTTCGGACGAGGAAAAGCAAAAAATCATCGACCGTTTAAAACAATTTAAAACCGATGTAGTTGAAAACGGCGCAAGTTTCCGTTCAAAAGCCATATTGTATTCTGAAGATCCCGGTTCGGCGAGCCGCGGCGGTAAATATACCCTAAACCGCAAGCAGCCCAAAATGGTAAGGGAGTTTAGGCAAGTGGCCTTTGCTTTGCAAGAGGGCGAAGTGTCCGATCCGTTTAAAACCGATTATGGTTACCATATTATTATGTTGGAAAAAATTAGAGGGCAAGAATATGATGTCGCACACATTTTATTAACGCCAAAAGTGTCGGAAGAAGCCATTAAAGAAGCCAAGGAACGATTGGAAAAAGTAAGACAGCGTATTGTTGATGGCGATATTTCGTTTGCCGATGCGGCGCGTGAAGCCAGTGATGAAAAGGAAACCCGAGCCGATGGCGGACAGCTCATCAACCCAACCACGCAAGATTATAATTTCGAACTTACCCGTATGGATCCCGAACTGTATGCGCAAATTCAAAATGTAAAGGATGGCGAAGTGAGTTTGGTGCAAAAAGAAGAAGACCGTACCGGAAAGGTAAGTTTTAAAATCTTGATGGTTACCGATAGGATTGACGAGCACGAAGCCGATTATGCCCGCGATTTTTTAAAGATCAAAGAATTGGCTTTGGAAGAAAAGAAAATCAGGGAAATTGAAAAGTGGCAAAAAGAAAAAATAATGGATACTTACATAAAAATTAGTGGAAAATATAGAGATTGTGAGTTTTCCAATAACTGGTTAAAGCAATAATCTATGGGTGATGTCGCTGCCATCGAGCAATTTGTAAAACAGTACAAAAACCTTAAAAACGAAATTGCCAAAGTTATTATTGGGCAAGATGAAGTTGTTGACCAAATTCTTATTTCCATTTTTTCTGGCGGACATTCTTTGCTTATCGGTGTGCCCGGATTAGCAAAAACCTTAATGGTGAACACCATTTCGCAAGCGTTGGGCTTGGATTTTAAGCGCATCCAGTTTACGCCCGATTTAATGCCCAGCGATATTTTAGGCAGTGAAATTTTAGACGAAGACCGCCATTTTAAATTCATAAAAGGGCCTATTTTCTCCAATATTATTTTGGCCGACGAGATTAACCGAACGCCACCAAAAACCCAAGCCGCTTTATTGGAAGCCATGCAGGAACGCGCCGTAACTGTTGCGGGACACCATTACAAACTGGAATTGCCTTATTTTGTGTTGGCTACCCAAAACCCTATTGAACAGGAAGGGACTTACCCGTTGCCGGAAGCACAGTTAGACCGTTTTATGTTTGCCATTAACTTGGAATACCCTTCGTTTCAAGAAGAGGTTGAAGTAGTAAAATCGACCACCAGCGATAACAAAGTAGAAGTGAAAGCCCTTTTTACGGCACAGCAAATTATCGATTTTCAGCATTTAATCCGTCGTATTCCTGTGGCCGATAATGTGATTGAATACGCTGTGGCCATGGTGGGCAAAACGCGCCCAAATTCAGAAGCTGCACCGGAAATTGTAAAAACCTACATCGATTGGGGCGCAGGGCCAAGAGCATCACAAAATCTTATTTTGGCTGCCAAAACGCATGCCGCCATAAACGGCAAGTTTTCTCCCGATATGGAAGATGTTCAAGCAGTGGCACACAGTATCTTAAGACATCGCATTATAAAAAACTACAAAGCCGAGGCCGAAGGCATTTCCGAAGCACATATCATAAAAAATCTTTTCTAGCACAACAAGAGTGTTTTAGGTTGTAAAATCATCATTTTTTCTGTCGTTTTTTTACGAAAACAGAGATCATATCCATTAGTAATGGCACTATAATAATTTAGTATTGTTGGCCATTGCATATGGGATTTAATATTTAAATCTTTGTTTTAATTTTAGTATTTTGCGTCGCTTTTTAAAAAACTAAAAAAACATAGAAATTTATAACAAAAGGCTTCGGGCATCACCCGGAATGCTTTGGTGAGCACTCAAGTATTGTGAAACCTAAAATAATGAAGCCAATAAAAATTGAAAAAGACTCCTAATATGAACATTTACGACGATTACATCAAAGAAATTGAAGAAAGAAAGGCGCAGGGCTTGCACCCAAAACCTATTGAAAGTGCAGAGTTGCTCTCTGAGATTATAGGTCAAATTAAAGATGCAGGGCATGCAAATAGAGCAGATTCTCTTAAATTTTTCATTTATAATACAGTACCCGGAACCACAGGTGCTGCTGGTGTAAAGGCGAAGTTTTTAAAGAAAATTATTCTTGGGGAAGTTGTGGTAGAAGAAATTACGCCAACCTTTGCCTTTGAATTATTGTCGCATATGAAAGGAGGCCCTTCTGTTGAGGTGCTTTTAGATTTGGCTTTAGGAAATGACGAAGCCATCGCAAAACAAGCGGCCGAAGTTTTAAAAACGCAAGTGTTCTTGTATGAAGCTGATACTGCCCGTTTGGAGGAAGCCTTTAAATCAGGCAACACCATTGCCATAGGGTTGCTTGAAAGCTATGCCAAAGCAGAGTTTTTTACCGAACTTCCTGAAGTAGAAGAGGAAATAAAAATTGTAACTTTTATCGCTGGAACAGGTGATATTTCAACTGATTTATTGTCGCCAGGTGCCGATGCCCATTCACGTTCTGATAGAGAATTGCACGGCCAGTGTATTTTCGAACACAACAAAGACATGCAGCAGGAGTTAACCGCTCTAAAAGAGCAGCACCCCGATAAACGCGTGATGCTTATCGCTGAAAAAGGAACCATGGGCGTGGGGTCTTCAAGAATGTCTGGTGTAAACAACGTAGCATTGTGGACCGGTATTCAGGCGAGTCCGTATGTGCCATTCATTAACATTGCTCCAATTATTGCCGGTACAAATGGAATTTCTCCCATTTTCTTGACTACGGTAGGCGTAACCGGTGGTATTGGTGTCGACCTTAAAAACTGGGTAAAGAAAACCGATGCGGAAGGAAATACGGTAGTTGACGAAAACGGCGATCCTGTTTTGGAGCAAAAATACTCCGTTGAAACAGGAACCGTTTTAACCATCAATACAAAAACAAAAAAATTATACAACGGCGATAAAGAATTAAAGGATATTTCAGCAGCCTTGACTCCACAAAAAATGGAATTCATTAAAGCTGGTGGATCTTATGCGGTTGTTTTCGGTAAAAAATTACAAACTTTTGCGGCAGGTGTTTTAGGTATTGAAGCGCCTGTAGTTTACGCACCTTCAAAAGAAATTTCTATTGAAGGACAAGGTTTAACAGCTGTTGAAAAAATATTCAATAAAAACGCTGTAGGTACTACGCCGGGCAAAACGTTGCATGCAGGATCGGATGTACGTGTGGAAGTAAACATCGTTGGATCTCAGGATACTACAGGATTGATGACGTCACAAGAATTGGAAGCGATGGCAGCTACGGTTATTTCTCCAATTGTTGATGCGGGTTACCAATCGGGATGTCACACCGCTTCGGTTTGGGATGATAAATCGAAGGCGAACATTCCGAAGTTGATGAAATTTATGAACGATTTTGGTTTAATTACCGGCCGTGATCCAAAAGGTGAATATCACGCCATGACCGATGTTATCCACAAAGTGCTTAACGATATTACGGTAAGCGATTGGGACATCATTATTGGTGGCGATTCGCACACCCGTATGTCTAAAGGGGTGGCTTTTGGTGCCGATTCAGGAACTGTGGCCTTGGCTTTAGCCACTGGCGAGGCTACCATGCCAATCCCGGAGTCGGTTAAAGTAACCTTTAAAGGTGAAATGAGAAGTTTCATGGATTTCCGTGATGTGGTTCACGCAACGCAACAGCAAATGTTGAAGCAGTTTGGCGGTGAAAACGTATTCCAAGGTAGAATTATCGAGGTGCATATCGGTACTTTAACTTCCGATCAAGCGTTTACGTTTACTGATTGGACGGCGGAAATGAAAGCCAAAGCATCCATTTGTATTTCAGAAGATGATACTTTAATTGAATCGTTGGAAATCGCCAAAGGCCGTATCCAAATCATGATTGATAAAGGCATGGATAACGAGAAGCAAGTGCTTCAAGGTTTGGTGGATAAGGCGAACAACAGGATCCAGGAATTGAAAACTGGAATTAAGCCAACGTTGCGTCCTGACGCAAACGCTAAGTATTACGCTGAAGTGGTTATCGATTTAGATGAAATCGCCGAGCCAATGATTGCCGATCCAGATGTAAACAACGAGGATGTTTCAAAACGTTATACTCACGATACCATTCGTCCGTTGTCTTATTACGGCGGTACCAAGCAAGTCGATTTAGGTTTCGTAGGATCGTGTATGGTTCATAAAGGCGATATGAAAATTTTAGCTCAAATGCTTAAAAATATAGAATCCCAGCAAGGTAAAGTGGAGTTTAAAGCGCCATTGGTAGTAGCACCTCCAACCTACAATATTGTTGACGAATTAAAAGAAGAAGGCGATTGGGAAGTACTTCAAAAATACTCAGGTTTCGAGTTTGATGATAACGCACCAAAAGCCGCAGCACGTACCAAGTACGAAAACATGCTGTATTTAGAACGCCCAGGGTGTAACTTGTGTATGGGTAATCAAGAAAAAGCTGAGCCGGGCGATACGGTAATGGCCACTTCAACCCGTCTGTTCCAAGGCCGTGTGGTTAAGGATTCTGGCGAGAAAAAAGGTGAGTCGTTATTGTCGTCAACGCCAGTAGTGGTATTATCAACCATTTTAGGAAGAACCCCAACCATGGCAGAATATGAAAAAGCTGTTGAAGGCATTGTTTTAACCAAGTTTAAGCCATCCCAAAAACAGTTGATCAACGCTTAATTATATTGACCAATTATAAATTGAAAGCCCAAATCATCAGATTTGGGCTTTTCTGTTTCTTATGACTAAGATTTTTAGTATTTTAGTAAAGAATGAAAAAAGAGAAGTTTAATATTTAAAAAATAATAAGAATACATATGGCATTTGATATTGATATGATAAAAAGCATTTATTCCAAAATTGATGAACGTGTAAACAAAGCACGAGATATTGTAGGTAAGCCATTAACCTTGTCCGAAAAGATTTTATACTCCCATCTTTGGGACGGTAATCCTACCAAAGCCTATGTAAGAGGTAAGGATTATGTAGATTTTGCTCCCGATAGAATTGCCTGCCAAGATGCTACGGCACAAATGGCGCTATTGCAGTTTATGCAGGCTGGTAAAGATAAAGTGGCAGTGCCCACAACGGTACATTGCGATCACTTAATTCAAGCAAAGGAAGGAGCAGCAGCCGATTTAAGACAAGCCAATAACGTAAGTAGCGAAGTGTTCAGCTTTTTGGAATCGGTGTCCAATAAGTACGGAATCGGTTTCTGGAAACCCGGAGCCGGTATTATTCACCAAGTAGTTTTAGAGAATTATGCCTTTCCTGGAGGCATGATGATAGGTACCGATTCGCATACCGTGAACGCCGGAGGGTTAGGAATGGTAGCCGTTGGTGTAGGTGGTGCCGATGCCGTTGATGTAATGGCCGGAATGGCTTGGGAGCTCAAATTCCCGAAATTGATTGGTGTGAAATTAACCGGGAAACTTTCCGGGTGGACGGCACCAAAAGACGTGATTTTAAAAGTAGCCGAAATTCTTACCGTAAAAGGAGGAACGGGTGCTATTGTGGAATATTTTGGTCCTGGAGCAACATCTATGTCGTGCACCGGAAAAGGAACCATTTGTAATATGGGAGCTGAAATTGGAGCGACCACGTCAACATTTGGCTATGATGAGTCGATGGAACGCTATTTGCGCTCTACAGACCGTGCCGATGTGGCCGATGCCGCAAATAAGGTTAAAGAACATCTAACTGCCGACCCAGAAGTTTATGCCAATCCGGAGCAATATTTCGATCAGGTAATTGAAATTAATCTTACGGAATTAGGCCCGTTATTAAACGGTCCGTTCACTCCCGATTTATCTACCGAAGTAGGAAAAGCTATGGCCGAAAAAGCGCAAGCAAATGATTGGCCAATAAAAGTAGAATGGGGGTTAATAGGTTCTTGTACCAACTCCTCTTATGAAGATTTATCAAGGGCGTCTTCAATTGCACAACAGGCATTGGATAAAAAATTAAAAACCAAGGCTGAATTTGGTATCAACCCAGGCTCGGAGCAAGTACGTTATACCGCAGAGCGCGATGGCATTCTTGAGGTTTTCGAAAAGCTGGATGCCAAAATATTTACCAATGCATGCGGCCCATGTATTGGGCAATGGGCGAGATACAGCGACCCCAAAAATGCACCCAAAAATAGTATTGTGCATTCTTTCAACAGAAACTTTGCCAAGCGTGCCGATGGAAACCCCAATACCCACGCTTTTGTAGCATCACCCGAATTAACCGCAGCCATTGCCATTGCAGGCCGTTTGGATTTTAATCCGCTAACCGATAAACTGATTAATGAAGATGGAGAAGAAGTGATGTTGGATGAGCCAACAGGATGGGAATTGCCTCCAAAAGGTTTTGAGGTTAAAGATAATGGGTACTTGGCACCAGAAGAAGATGGAAGTCACGTTCAAGTGGAAGTAAAACCCGATTCTGAGCGTTTACAATTGTTAACACCGTTTGAGCCGTTGGGAGATTCCATAACTGGGGCAAAACTATTAATAAAAGCCTTTGGAAAATGTACCACCGACCATATTTCTATGGCTGGCCCATGGTTGCGTTTTAGAGGGCATTTGGATAATATTGCCAACAATACTTTAATTGGAGCGGTTAACGCATTCAACCAAAAAACAAATTTTGTAAAAAACCAATTGACCGGTGAGTATGGCGGTGTGCCAGATGTGCAGCGTGAGTATAAAAAAGCAGGCATTAAATCGGTAGTTGTGGGCGACCATAATTACGGTGAAGGTTCTTCGCGTGAGCACGCGGCTATGCAACCCAGGCATCTTGGTGTTGCGGCAGTTATCGTGAAGTCGTTTGCCCGTATCCATGAAACCAACCTCAAAAAACAAGGAATGTTAGGGTTGACTTTCGATAATGAAAATGACTATGATTTGATTCAGGAAGACGATACGTTTAACTTTTTGGATTTAGACCAATTTGCGCCAGAGAAGCAGTTGACTTTAGAAGTGGTGCACAACGATGGAACAAAAGATACCATCAAATTGAACCATACTTATAATGCAGCGCAAATTGCTTGGTATAAAGAAGGTTCAGCATTAAATTTGATAAAAAAGCAGAATGCTTAAGTGTTAAATAAAAATTCAAATTTTTAAGTCCAGCCTTATTGGCTGGATTTTTTTTGCACAAAAAAAGCTTCTCTGTTTTGGAGAAGCTTTGTGAAAATGCTTTTGAAAAATTGATAAATCATTCCCCTAATTCTTCCTGCCCCTTCTGGGCTACATCCTCACTTTTGGATTTAGAATGCAGGAGATTGATAATAATGGCAAAAAATGAAATAGTCATTAGTGTTAAAACAACAAAATTATCCAAAAGGTCTAATATCCCGAAAACAAAAATGCCTATGGCTATAATACCTGTTAATATGATCGATTGTTTGTCGCTTAACATAAATTTTTAAATTCCAGTATAGTTACTAGGTGTTATACGTTTTAATTCTTCTTTTATTGTGTTCGATACCTCTAAAGTATCAATAAAATTTGAAATAGATTCCTGATTGATTTTAGAATTGGTTCTGGTCAATCCTTTTAAAGCTTCATAAGGGTTTGGGTAGCCTTCCCTTCTCAAAATGGTTTGAATGGCTTCAGCTACCACAGCCCAATTGTTTTCTAAATCTTCAGCAAATTTGGCTTCATTCAGCAATAATTTGTTCAATCCTTTTAAAGTCGCTTTAAAACCAATAATGGTATGTCCAAATGGTACGCCCACGTTTCTTAAAACGGTACTGTCGGTTAAATCGCGCTGTAATCTAGAAATAGGTAGTTTTGCTGAAAGGTGCTCAAAAACAGCGTTGGCAATACCTAAGTTTCCTTCAGAGTTTTCAAAATCGATGGGGTTTACTTTGTGCGGCATGGCCGAACTTCCCACTTCGCCTTTTTTAATTTTTTGTTTGAAATAATCCATCGACACATAGGTCCAAATATC
>CAZZDI010000079.1:0-2155 GCA_964653155.1 uncultured Flavobacteriaceae bacterium
TGTCAATTTTAAACCATGAATTTACAAAATTATCCTATAACAAATGCCCCACTCCCATTAATATTGCCAATAAAACTGTGGTTAGGGCCAACTTTTTTAATTGGGGGTCTAAAAGCTTCGGGTCGGTATTGCGGTTAACCTGTTTTAAATGAAGCAATAATGGCACATAGGCCACCACAAATATTAAATTGAAAGGCGATGTGTAATATAAAATACCGAACAAGGCCGATGCTAAAATGGCGGATAAAACCAAAAGATTATGATAAATTTTCACATATTTTTCGCCCAACTTGACGGCCAAGGTGATTTTGTTCGATTTTTTATCGGATAGCCTATCGCGCATGTTGTTTAGGTTCAATACCCCGACGCTTAAAAGTCCGACGGTTATGGCCGGCAGAAAAACAACGTGGTCTATTCTTTTGGCGTATAGAACATAACAGCCAATAACACTCACCAAACCAAAAAAGACGAACACATAAACATCGCCCAGACCTCTGTAACCATATGCTTTTGACCCCATGGTGTAGCGCATGGCAGCAACCACTGCACCAACTCCCAATAAAAAAAACAATACGGTAAGCCCGAAATGCTTTACGCCAAAGGCTGCAAAAATGAGCATTAAGGCCAAAGCGATACAAACCAACACATTGATTTTTATGGCGTCGAATAGTTTTTCGGAAGTAATTTTCCCGGATTGCAAAGCACGCTCGGGGCCAATTCTATCGTTATTGTCCGTGCCCTTTACGCCATCGCCATAATCGTTTGCCAAATTGGAAAGGATTTGAAGACTCAACGTTGTTAATATGGCCAAAATGAAAATGCCCCATTGAAACACACCGTTATAATGTGCTAAACAGGATGCCAAAATAATACCCGAAATAGATAGCGGCAATGTTCTGAGCCGCATGGCAGAAAGCCAAATGAAAAGGTTTTTCATCAAGGAATCCATTTTTTATCGAAGTTAGGCTTTCGTTTTTCAAGAAACGCGTTCCGTCCTTCTTTGGCCTCATCGGTCATGTATGCCAATCGCGTAGCTTCGCCAGCAAAAACTTGTTGGCCAACCATCCCATCATCGGTTAAATTCATAGCGAATTTGAGCATTTTTATAGATGTTGGCGATTTAGCTAAAATTTCCTGTGCCCATTCGTAAGCTGTACTTTCCAATTCCTCGTGCGGGATTACGGCGTTCACCATACCCATTTCGAAAGCTTCTTGCGCAGAATAGTTTCTTCCTAGAAAAAATATCTCACGCGCTTTTTTCTGCCCTACCATTTTGGCCAAATAGGCCGAACCATAACCTCCGTCAAAACTGGTAACATCTGCATCGGTCTGTTTAAAAATAGCGTGCTCTTTACTGGCCAAAGTTAAATCGCAAACCACATGCAAACTGTGGCCGCCACCAACAGCCCAGCCCGGAACCACGGCAATAACGGCCTTGGGCATAAAACGGATTAAGCGTTGCACCTCTAAAATATTCAATCGGTGGTAGCCATCGTCGCCCACATAGCCTTGATGCCCCCTGGCTTTTTGGTCGCCTCCACTGCAAAATGAATACACACCGTCTTTAGTTGAAGGGCCTTCGGCCGACAACAGAACCACGCCAATGTTCACATCTTCATTGGCATCATAAAAAGCATCATATAATTCGCTGGTGGTTTTGGGACGGAACGCATTACGTACATTGGGTCTGTTAAACGCTATCCGTGCAACTCCATTGCATTTTTTGTAGGTTATATCTTCGTAATCTTTGGCTGTAATCCATTTTGGTTCATTCATAATCACTCTTAATTTGCCCCAAAAATAAATTTTATTTTATGAAACTGACTCCTAATTAATAAAAGAAACACTGAAGGATTAATTTTTTAGCGATTAGACTACAGAATCCTCATTCATTAAACAGCACCAATCGATGCCGTATCCATACAAATAATCCTAGTCCATTTAACTTGACAAAAAAACTGTTAAGATTTTAGTTTATCAACAGTATTTTATGACGAAAACCCATAAGATGGCAAAAAATGAAAATAAGTATATATACGTATTGCATTGTAGTATTTTTGTTATTAATTTTGTGTGATAATAATATTAGGATTACATTTTTTTAACACCAAAATCGATTTTAAACGAAAAAAAGTGTATTTTTGCCGATAAGCAC
>CAZZDI010000079.1:2255-11678 GCA_964653155.1 uncultured Flavobacteriaceae bacterium
TTTAACACCAAAATCGATTTTAAACGAAAAAAAGTGTATTTTTGCCGATAAGCACAACAAAATCCCCAAAAGCCTATGATCTTAACAATTACTTTAATTCTTTCTGCTTTAGTCATTATCAATTTTTTATTACTAAAGTTTAGTTGCAACAAGACCGTTAACAAGGCAACCAATAAACGCCCTGTTGTTTATAGGATAGAAAATGAACCTATTATGCTTGCTCCCACCGGAAGTTAATTTCACTAGAAAATATAAACTATAAAAGCCCTCTTGAAAAATAATCAGGAAGTGGCTTTTTGTTGCTACCAATCAACTTTAACTCTTTGGTTTGATTCTAGATACTTGTTGGTGCGACTGAAATGCCCATTACCAAACCAATACCCTCTATTGGCGCTTAATGGAGAAGGATGTCCTGAATTCAATATATTATGTTTTTGAGCGTCTATTAATTTTGCTTTCTGTTTGGCAAATCCTCCCCAAAGCAAGAACACAACATTTTGCTTTTCTGAACTAATTAGCCTAATCACCGCATCGGTAAAGGCCTCCCAACCTTTTTTTTGATGGCTTCCCGCTTGGTGCGCCCTAACCGTTAAGGTGGCATTGAGCAGCAAAACGCCTTGCTTTGCCCATCGCTCTAAATTACCGCTTTTAGGATATGGTACCCCTAAATCGGTTTCTATTTCCTTGAAAATATTGATTAAAGAAGGTGGGTGCGCCACACCATCGGCCACCGAAAAACATAGTCCATTGGCTTGCCTAGGACCGTGATAGGGATCCTGGCCAATAATCACCACTTTTACATCATCAAAATGGCAATGGTTAAACGCATTAAAAATTTGCGTTCCCGGAGGGAAACACAGGTTTTGCCTATACTCTGTCTTAATAAATTCAACTAAATGATTAAAATAAGGTTTACTGAATTCTTCCTTTAAATAAGGTTTCCAGCTATCGTGAATATCTACGTCCATGGAATAAAAATCAATTTAAAATACGCACCAAAAGCTCCTTTAACAAATCGCCTTGCGGTACTGCATTGGCACCAACGCCTTTGCCTTTTACATCAAACTCACGTAAGGTTGCCACCACCATACTCACCTTTCGCATGGGGTAGTTCCTCGCTGCATCAATATATTCATTAACAAAATAAGGATTGATTTTTAAAGCCGAAGCCACACTGCGGGGCGATTTATCCTTCAACCCATGAAACTGCAGCAACTGCGAAAAGAAATTAAACAATAGCGATACCGTTACCACCATGGGGTTATCCTTAGGGTTTTCGCCAAAATATTTCGCAATCTTAAAGGCTTTTACCGCATTTCTTTCACCAACCGCTTTACGCAGCTCAAAATTGTTGTAATCCTTACTTATTCCAATATTTTCCTCGATATGTTCGGGGGTAATCTGCGTGCCTTTCGGCAGAATGATTTGAAGTTTTTCAAGTTCGTTATTGATCTTGCTCAAATCGGTGCCCAAAAACTCCACCAACATTTGAGCAGCTTTGGGCGAAATATCATATTTTTTTGGCGACAATACCCGGCGAATCCAATCGGCCACCTGATTCTCATAAAGCTTTTTACTTTCGTAAATTACCCCGGTTTTTTTTAGCGTTTTATAAAGTGCCTTCCGCTTATCAATTTTTTTATACTTATAGTTAACCACCAAAATTGTTGACGGTTGCGGGTGTTCGGCATATTTGGCCAATTTCTCGATGGTTCGCGATAAATCCTGGGCTTCTTTAATAATCACTACTTGATACTCGGCCATCATCGGGAACCGCTTGGCATGGCCCACTATATCTTCAACGGCAACATCACGCCCATACAGTACCATTTGGTTAAAACCGCGCTCTTCCTCGCTTAAAACGGTATCTTCAATAAAGTCTGAAATACGGTCTATATAATAGGGTTCTTCGCCCATTAAAAAATAAATGGGTTTCAGTTTTCTGTTTTTAATGTCGGTAACCAACTGTTTTACTTCGTCCAAATCTTTAAAAAAATTTCAGTTTACAAACACGAAATTCCAAATAAAAAAGGTATCTCTGGAATTTAGCACCAAAAATTGGTATTTACTATTTTTGTAGTTTAACTTTGAAAAATAAACGCGACTACTTTTGCAAGCACTCAATTTTCCGCAGTATTCATTTCGATTCAAAAATAAAGAAAATAAAGTTTCTATTTTTGATGGCATCCGTAAAAAGTTCGTGGTTTTGCAACCCGAAGAATGGGTGAGGCAACATTGCGTGCAATATTTAATTGAAACGAAAAAATTTCCAAAATCATTGATTAATGTTGAAAAAGAACTGAGCATCAACAATTTAAAAAAACGTTACGACATCGTGGTGTTCAACCCCAACGGAAGCATCCGTTTAATTGTGGAATGCAAGGCGCCTTCTGTAAATATCAATCAATCTACTTTTGACCAAATTGCACGGTATAATTTAGAATTGAATGCCACTTATTTAATGGTCACCAACGGTTTGAATCATTATTTTTGCCAAATGGATTTTGAAAACGAACGTTACCAATTTTTAAAAAACATCCCTGATTATACCCCATGAACATCGCCATTGTTATACTAAACTGGAATGGAAAAGCGCTATTGGAGCAGTTTTTGCCTTCGGTAATTGAGCATTCAAAAGAAGCCACGGTTTATGTGGCCGACAATGCCTCGACCGATGATTCTGTGGCTTTTGTTGAAAAAGAATTTCCGTCAATAAAAATTATAAAAAATGCCCAAAATGGTGGTTATGCCAAAGGTTATAACGATGCATTGAAACATGTTGAAGCCGATGTGTTCTGCCTTTTGAACAGCGATGTGGAAGTAACCCAAAATTGGTTGCAACCTATAATGGACACTTTTAAAATGCACCCCAACACCGCCATCATCCAACCCAAATTATTGGATTTTAAACAGAAAGACCATTTTGAATATGCCGGTGCCGCAGGCGGGTTTATCGATAAATATGGCTATCCCTACTGCCGTGGGCGCATTTTCAACACTATTGAAAAGGACTCGGGGCAGTATGACGACGTTTCCGAAATTTTTTGGGCATCTGGGGCGTGCCTCTTTGTGAGAAGTCATGTGTTTGATGAATTAAACGGTTTTGATCAATATTTTTTTGCCCACATGGAAGAAATCGATTTTTGCTGGCGGGCCAAAAACCAGGGCTATTCGGTAAAATATGTGGGCGCTTCAACAGTGTACCATGTTGGAGGCGCAACATTGAGCAATTCCAGTCCCAAAAAAACATTTTTAAACTTTCGCAATAGTCTTTTTACGTTAACCAAAAATGCCACAGGACCTATTTTTTTAAAAGTTTGGGTTCGATTGGTTTTAGATGGTGTGGCCGCCATCAAGTTTTTATTCGAATTTAAACCCCTCCATGTCGTATCCATTCTAAAAGCACATTTAAGTTTTTATAAAAATATGGGGCGTTTACTAAAACAGCGCGCCAACCTTAAAAACAGAAAAAGTTACTATCAAGCCCGTTCCATTGTTTTTGCACATTTTATAAAAAAGAAGGACAATTACCGCAGACTGTGATTTATTAGTAAAAGTTTTGTTAAAAACTTTAAATGGCGCGTTTTTTGTATATTTTTGTGCTAACTATTTAAAACGAAATATTAATCTTTATAATAATTATGAGAAAAATTTTATTGCTTAGCGTATCATCAATGATATTCTTAAGTTCATGTGTATCCAAAAAATTATATACCGATCTTCAAGCCAAACAAAAGGAGACTCAAGACCTTTTGAATTCCGCTACGGTAAAGTTAAATTCCTGCTTAGAGGAAAGAGCTTCTGCTACTGCGCGATCTAAAGCTTTAGAAGAGCAAGTTGAAGATTTAAGAAACTACAACGACAACCTGCAAGTACTTACTGCTAAAGGCGCTTCAAATATTGAAAAGACTTTAGAGAGCATGAAGGAAAAAGATTTAAAAATTACTCGTTTACAAGATGCCCTTACCAAAAAGGACAGCGTTACTTTAGCATTGGTTACCAGTTTGAAACGTGAGGTAGGCATTAACGATCCAGATATCGAGGTTAATGTTGAAAAAGGCGTGGTTTACATTTCTATTGCTGATAAATTATTATTCCAAAGCGGAAGCTATAACGTAACTTCCAGAGCTAAAGAAGTTTTAGGAAAAGTAGCTACTGTGGTTAACGGCAAACCCGATTTTGAGTGTATGGTTGAAGGACACACCGATAGCAGATCTTACAGCAAACCACCATTATTGGACAACTGGGATTTAAGTGTAAAACGCGCTACTTCTGTTGTTAGAGAATTACAAGATTTAGGTGTAAGCCCAGGTCGTTTGGTTGCTGCTGGTCGTAGTTCTTACGTTCCTGTTGCAGATAACGATACTGCTGAAAACAGATCAAAAAACAGACGTACCCGTATTTTGGTATTGCCAAAAATCGACCAGTTCTACGATATGATCGAAAAAGAAATGAAAAATTTAGAGGCAGGAAACTAATCTGCTTTTAAAATAATTTTAGAAAAGCTCAACCTTTTTAGGTTGGGCTTTTTTGTTTTCAACATTCTGCCTGCCAAAGTATATTTTCATTAGATTTATAGTTTTGTAAATCAGATTTCATCAAACAAATTCAAACAGACATGTTTCAAAATAAAAATTCCGTAGCCCGACTACTTTTTGTCTGCATAGCCATAATTACTATCCATGGCTGTAAAAACGCCCCAAAAACGAATACAGAAGGTTTTGTTAGCATTTTCAACGGAAAAAATCTTGAAAATTGGGAAGGCAACCCCACCTATTGGAGCGTAAAAAACGGTAATCTGGTTGGCGAAATTACCCCTGAAACATTGCTTAAAAGAAATACGTTTATCATTTGGAAAGGCAGTAAACTCTCAGATTTTGAACTGAAACTGGATTTTAAAATTTCCGACAAGGGCAATAGCGGCATCAACTACCGGAGTACCACAATCGACTCTCTTCCATTTGCATTAAAAGGCTACCAAGGCGATATGGACGGCCGGATGAAATATACCGGGATGAACTACGAAGAACGTGGAAGGACCACATTGGCCAGCCGTGGTGAAAAAACTATTGTAAACCCACAAGCCAAAAACCAAACTCCGGATGCTCTGAGGTTGAATGTAAAAAACAACAGATGGCAAAGCCTAGCTGTTGTTGAATCGTTGGGCAATGCCGATGATTTGGCAAAGCATATCAAAACCGACGATTGGAATACCTTTCACATTATTGCAAAAGAAAACCGACTGCAACATTTTGTTAACGGCATCCTTATGAGCGATGTTACCGACAATGACCCAATAAATCGCCAAGAATCTGGTTTTATTGGACTTCAGGTACACACTGGCCCCCCTATGAAAGTAGAGTTTAAAAATATAAAGTTGAAGACTCTTTAATAGTTCTATAAATTACAGCAGAAATTTATTGCCCTAAATATTTCAAAACATTAGCCTCTATCCTACTTTGAATATCGCTGACATCGGCTTTCACAAAAGTTTCGCCCGTAATATTTTCGTAAAGTTCAATATAACGATCGGAAACAGACTGGATGTATTCGTCGCTCATGTGCGGCACGGTTTGCCCTTCCAAGCCTTGGAAATTATTACTGATGAGCCATTGGCGCACAAATTCTTTTGAAAGCTGCTTTTGCGGTTCTCCTTTTTGCTGACGCTCCTCGTAACCTTCAGCATAAAAATAACGCGACGAGTCTGGCGTGTGGATTTCATCAATCAGCACAATTTTTCCATCTTTAGTTTTTCCGAATTCGTATTTGGTATCCACCAAAATCAATCCGCGTGAAGCCGCTATTTCAGTTCCTCTTTGGAACAGTTTACGCGTGTAATCTTCCAAAACCAAATAATCTTCTTCTGAAACAATACCTCGTTTTAAAATATCCTCCCGTGAAATATCCTCGTCGTGGTCACCTTGTTCCGCTTTAGTGGCTGGGGTAATTATCGGCTCGGGAAAGGCATCATTTTCTTTCATCCCTTCTGGCATGGGCACGCCGCAAAGCAAGCGCCTCCCCGCTTTATATTCGCGGGCGGCATGGCCACTCATATAGCCGCGAATAACCATTTCTACCTTAAACGGTTCGCACAAATGGCCTACGGCCACATTGGGGTCGGGCGTTGCAGTGAGCCAATTGGGCACCAAATCTTCAGTTGCCGCCATCATTTTCGTGGCTATTTGGTTCAATATTTGCCCTTTGTATGGAATGCCTTTGGGCATCACCACATCGAAAGCTGATAACCTATCGGTGGCTATCATGACCAATTGCTCGTTGTCAATATTATAAACTTCCCTTACTTTTCCTTTATAAACATTTTTTTGTTTTGGGAAGTTAAAATTGGTATCTATTATGGTGTTGTTTTTATTTGTCACGACTTCACTTATTTTTTTCTCAAGGACGCCAAAGCGCCAAGTTCTAATTTTTATTTTATTTATTGATAATTTTCCCCTCCGGGGAAATGTTTGCAGGACAAAGGAGCCTTACTCCCTATTTTCAATGCTTTTATAAGCGGCAATCACTTTCTTAACCAATTTATGGCGGATCACATCTTTGTCATCCAAAAACACAATGCCCACGCCTTCAACATTTTTTAAAATAAGTAGGGCTTCCTTTAGGCCAGAAATGGTACGGCGCGGTAAATCGATTTGTCCCGGATCGCCCGTTAACAGAAATTTGGCGTTTTTCCCCATACGCGTTAAAAACATTTTCATTTGCGCATGGGTGGTGTTTTGCCCTTCGTCAAGAATTACAAAGGCATTATCCAACGTTCTGCCTCGCATAAAGGCCAGCGGCGCTATTTGTATGGTACCGTTTTCAATATAGTGCGCCAGCTTTTCTGGAGCAATCATGTCGCGTAAAGCATCGTAAAGCGGCTGCATGTACGGATCTAATTTTTCCTTTAAATCTCCTGGCAAGAACCCCAGGTTTTCTCCGGCTTCAACCGCTGGGCGCGTTAAAATAATACGTTTAACTTCTTTATTTTTTAGGGCTTGAACGGCCAATGCC
Organism: uncultured Flavobacteriaceae bacterium; assembly: GCA_964653155.1. Classification (GTDB taxonomy): domain Bacteria; phylum Bacteroidota; class Bacteroidia; order Flavobacteriales; family Flavobacteriaceae; genus Flavisericum. The sequence goes on from CAZZDI010000079.1 coordinate 9,267, forward strand.
ACTCCGGTATAAGTCTTTCCGGTTCCGGCTGGGCCAATGGCAAACACCATATCGTTTTTCTTAATGGACTCTACCAATTTGCGTTGGTTGGCAGTTTGCGCTTTGATCGTGCGCCCACCTACACCGTGCACTATAACTTCGCCACTTTGTGTTGATGTTGTATAATCGTCACTGCTTTGGCTAGTAAGCACGCGCTCTATGGTGTTTTCGTCTATTTTATTATATTTGGCGTAGTGCTTAAAAAGCATGGTCATTCGGCGATCAAACTCATCGAGCAGTTCTTCATCACCAAAGGCTTTAATTTTATTGCCACGCGCTACTATTTTTAATTTCGGAAAGTACTTTTTTAAAAGTTCGATGTTGGCATTTTGGGCTCCAAAAAATTCTTTAGGAGTTATCTCTTCAAGTTCAAGAATAATTTCGTTCAAAGGCTTAAAATTATTTTAACAATTCTTATTTATTATAAATTCCCTGGGTTACTTCGGCAAGCCCAGTATGGCATCCAGGAATGGCAATTTTAACGGTACCCCCAATGCGAGCATTCGGCGATTTTTTTTTAATTAAATAGCTTCATTTTGTGCTAACGGACAAAAATGATTTATTAGTTTTGCACATCTTTTAACTATAACCCAAAAATACATAAATTTGGGAAAGGTTTTACCAAAAACATATCAACAATTTGCCCATGGCAATTATAACATTAACTACCGATTTCGGACAAAAAGACTACTTTGTTGCTGCAACCAAAGGGGCCATTTACAGTGAACTGACTGAGGCCAAAATTGTTGATATCTCGCATGCCGTGTCGCCATTCAACATTCCGGAAGCCGCTTACATCATTCAAAATGCATACAACAGCTTCCCTAAAGGAACCATCCATATTATAGGAATCGATTCGGAACTCAACCCCGAAAACAAACATATTGCCATAAAACTGGACGACCATTATTTTGTTTGTGCCAACAACGGTATAATGAGTATGATTTGTTCTGAAATAGCACCGCAAAAAATTGTAGAGATCAACATACACGATAGGGTTCAAAGTAGTTTTCCGGTATTGGATATTTTTGTAAAAGTGGCCTGCCACATTGCTCGTGGCGGCACTTTAGAGGTTATTGGAAAAACCATTGACCATATAAAACCAATTAAAAACGTGGTGCCCTACGTAAACGACAATAAAACACAAATAATTGGCAGCGTTATATACATAGACAATTACGGAAACGTAATAACCAACATTAAAAAGCATTTTTTTGAAACCATACAAAAAGGCAGAAATTTTGAAATTTTAGCCCGAAATTATCGTTTCAAAAAGATATATGAGACCTATAGCGATATTGTTAATTTTGAATTACCGGAAAACAAAAGGCACGACGAGGGCCGAAAACTTGTAGTGTTCAATTCTGGGGGCTTCTTAGAAATTGCACTCTACAAAAGCAACAACAGCACAGTAGGGAGCGCCTCTTCGCTTTTAGGGTTAAAACCCATGGATGCGGTGAGTGTAAGTTTTATACCAGAGTCCGTTGCTCCACAAAAAGTAGAAGCCCAAAACAATATAAAAAGCGCTTCAGATTATTAACAAAGAAAGAATTATGTTAGTTAGAATAGTAAAAATGGGATTTTACAAACAAAATATAGAACTATTTCTCGATAATTTTGAAAATACCAAAAAAGAGATCAGGGCTTTTGAAGGTTGTACGTTTTTAGAACTGTACCGAGACAAAACCAATCCCACTGTTTTTTTCACTTACAGCTATTGGGAATCTGAAGAAGCTTTGGACAACTATAAAAAATCAGAACTATTCAAACGGGTTTGGAGTAAAATAAAACCGCTTTTCAGCATCCGACCCGAAGCGTGGAGTGCCGAAAAACTGGAAACATTAAATTGATTGGTTTCAAAAATTAAAAAAAAGCCAAACTCTAAATTCCAAAAATTAAAAAACAACCTGAAAACCAAATAAATTAAATGTTCGCCATACTTAAAAAAGAAATCAATTCGTTTTTTGCATCGCCCATTGGCTATTTGGTTATTGCTATTTTTTTGGTTCTGAATGGCTTGTTCCTTTGGCTGTTTAAAGGCGAATTCAACATTCTCGATTATGGCTTTGCCGATTTGTCGGCCTTCTTTTTATTAAGCCCGTGGATTTTATTATTTTTAATCCCGGCCGTGACCATGCGCTGCTTTTCCGATGAAAAAAAACAAGGCACTTTAGAGCTATTGCTTACCAAGCCCATTTCGGTTTTCCATATGGTGTTGGGTAAATATTTTGGGGCTTTCATTTTAATAATTATCGCATTAATCCCCACAGTGCTTTATGTCTATACCGTTTATCAACTGGGCAATCCCGTCGGAAATTTGGACATGGGCAGTACCATCGGCTCTTATTTCGGGCTTCTGTTTTTAGTGGCCGC
>CAZZDI010000080.1:0-5402 GCA_964653155.1 uncultured Flavobacteriaceae bacterium
TGTTATGGTGATGCTTCATAGAAACATATTCATCATAATACCTGATGGTATAAATACCTCCTGAATCATCTTCAGCGGTTGCCACCAAATCCGTTTCAACAAACGGCTCAATAAACTTTCTGGTTTTTACAACCGAGTAATCTTTGTTTTGGCTAGAAGCAAGTACAGTTAGGAAAAGTAATGATAAAGACAGAAAGTTTTTCATTCTGAAAAGAGTTTAATAATTAATAACTATGCGAAAAGTAACACTTAATAATTAAACTATTGGAATAGAGTGGACATTTTTTGTTTCCCAAAAACAAAAACCACCCTGCTCTCGCAAAGTGGTTTCTATAAAACTTAAATTATAATTTCCGTTAGGCCTTAGTTGCTTTTACGGTAACTTTTAACTCGATATCGTCGTTAATGAATTTGTCGCCCAGGTCATCAAAAAACGATTTAGAACCGTATTTTACGTTCCATTTAGAGCGGTCTATCGTAAAAGTTTCGCTCTCTAAAGTTAATTCATTTCCATTTTGCGATACCGATACAGGGAACGTAATGTTATTTTTCACATCCTTCAGCGATAAATTGCCAGAAAGCATGGTTTTTCCGTCCACTTCCTCTACTCCGGTAATTGTAAATCCGGCACTTGGGTGTGTATCTACATCAAAAAAATCGGGACTTTTTAAGTGTCCGGCAAGTTTAGCGTTACCTTCTTCTTCTGCCGGAATATCTTTTACCTCAATAGATTTCATATCGATAATAAACGAACCTCCAACAACTTCCCCGCCAATAACGTCAAAAGTACCTCGCTCAATGGCAATAGTTCCAAAGTGCTCGCCGGTAGGCTTAAAACCCTTCCATGCTATACTCGACGCATCTAAATTGGCTTTATAACTTTCGGCAGTAGCCTCGGTAGCAGCAGGCATTTCGGCTTCGGTTGTTTCAGCTTCCTTAGCTTTATCCTTACAGCTTAAAACGGTAACCGATAAAGCGGTTATAAATAATAATGTTGCAAATGGTTTTCTCATCTTGATTGTTTTTAGTGTTGATTCCGTAAAATTACACAATCAAATGTTAAGATAAAATTAAAATAAATTTTTAATGACATTATGGCATTTTTACAATAATGGCAGTACTTTTGCCAACCAATTTCTGTATTCTATTTAAACTTAAGATACGTAATGAGCAAAAAAAACAAAGCGAACGATATAGAAAATCCGCAAATGGAAGAGGCCGTACAAAACGAAACGGCTGAAGTTGAAGAGCAAATAGCTGAAGAACAAAGCGTCGAAGAAAAACTTAAAGAAGAATTGCTTCAAGAAAAAGACAAGTTTTTACGCTTATTTGCCGAATTTGAAAATTATAAAAGACGTACTGCCAAAGAGCGCATCGACCTATTTTCAACGGCCAGCGAAGATGTTATGAAAACCTTACTGCCCATTATTGACGATTTTGAGCGCGCCCTAACACATATTAACGAAGATAAAGAAGCCGAAGAATTGCGAAAAGGCGTGTTGTTGATTTACCAAAAACTAGTAAACACTTTAGAACAAAAAGGACTTAAAGCCATTAAGGTAGAACAAGGCGATGCCTTTAATGCCGATGCTCACGAGGCCGTAACACAAACACCTGCACCAAGCGACGACCTTAAAGGAAAAATCATCGATGTAATTGAAAAAGGGTACAAACTGGGCGAAAAGGTAATCCGTTTTCCAAAAGTGGTTATCGGGCAATAAATTACAAACAAAAGTCCTTTTTCAAAACAAGGATTTTAAATTACGATTATGGCGAAAAGAGATTATTACGAAATATTAGGGATCGACAAAGGGGCAAGCACAGCCGAAATAAAAAAAGCCTACCGCAAGAAGGCGATTGAATTTCACCCCGACAAAAACCCAGATAATAAAGAAGCGGAAGCCAAATTTAAAGAAGCGGCCGAAGCTTATGAGGTTTTAAGCAACCCCGACAAAAAAGCACGCTACGACCAATTTGGTCACCAAGCCTTCGAAAATGGCGGTGGCTTTGGCGGTGGTGGCATGAATATGGACGACATATTCAGCCAATTTGGCGATATTTTTGGTGGCGGCTTTGGCGGCGGATTCTCAGGTTTTGGCGGTGGCGGTGGCCAGCGTCGCGTAAAAGGCAGCAACCTACGTATTAGAGTAAAACTAACCCTTGAGGAAATTGCCAATGGTGTAGAGAAAAAAGTAAAGGTAAAACGAAAAGTACAGGCTCCGGGCACTACTTACAAAACCTGCCCAACTTGTAACGGTTCTGGCCAGGTTACCCGCATTGCCAACACTATTTTGGGCCGCATGCAAACCTCTGCACCTTGTAATACCTGTGGCGGAGCCGGACAAACCATCGATAAAGTAGGCAGCGGGGCCGATGCACAAGGCCTTAAAGTTTCTGAAGAAACCGTTTCCATAAAAATACCTGCGGGTGTTGTTGATGGTATGCAATTAAAAGTTTCCGGAAAAGGAAACGAAGCTCCGGGCAATGGCATTTCGGGCGATTTAATTGTACTTATTGAAGAAGAACAGCACGCCAAATTACAGCGCGAAGGCGACAATTTACATTACGATTTATACGTAAGTTTCCCAGAAGCCGTATTGGGAACCTCAAAAGAAATTGATACCGTTACCGGAAAAGTACGCATTAAGGTTGAAGCCGGCGTACAATCGGGTAAAATATTGCGCTTACGCGGAAAAGGCATCCCGAGCATCAATGGTTACGGCAAAGGTGATCTTTTGGTACACGTTAATGTTTGGACCCCAAAAACCCTCAGCAAACAACAAAAAGAGTTTTTTGAAGCCATGCAGGACGACGACCATTTTTCACCAAAACCAGAGAGTTCAGACAAGTCGTTCTTTGAAAAGGTAAAAGACATGTTTTCATAACAAATGTTAACCAATTATAAAAAATCCGCAATTTTAAGCGGATTTTTTTGTTTAAAAACCTAAGATATCAACAAGTTTTTCCTTTCATATGAAAAAAAAAACTATATTTGACTATCACTAAATTAATTTTAGTGGTAATTTTTCTTTTTCATAGCAATTTTTTTCCCATCCTTATCCTTTTAAGGGTGGGTTTTGTTTTTAATAGCTTTTTTGATTAAATTCAAACAAACTTCTCCCATAACATTTAATATCTTTACCGCTTAAAAAGCATTCATGGCAAACTTACTTGAGGTTAATAAAGTTTCAAAAAGTTTTGGCAACCACAAAGCCCTTAACAAGGTATCCATTACAGTACCAAAGGGCAGTATTTTTGGGCTTTTGGGACCAAACGGTGCCGGAAAAACCACTTTAATCAGAATAGTAAACCAAATAACCATGCCCGACTCGGGTTCGGTAATATTAGACGGTGAACCATTAAAACAACTCCATATAAAGGATATTGGATACCTGCCCGAAGAACGCGGGCTGTACAAATCGATGAAGGTGGGCGAACAGGCCTTGTACCTGGCCCAATTAAAAGGACTGAGCAAAGCTGAAGCCAAAGACCGACTGAAATATTGGTTCGAGCGTTTGGAAATTGGCGATTGGTGGGACAAAAAAATACAGGAACTCTCCAAAGGTATGGCACAAAAAGTACAGTTTGTGGTAACCGTGCTGCACCAACCCAAATTGTTGATTTTCGACGAACCGTTTTCGGGCTTCGACCCTATAAATGCCAATTTGATAAAGGATGAAATTTTAAGGCTGCGCAACGAAGGGGCCACCGTTATTTTTTCAACCCACAGAATGGAATCGGTCGAAGAATTGTGCGATAATATAGCCCTGATCAACAAATCCAACAAAATCTTGGAAGGCCAACTCAACGAAGTAAAACGGCAATACAAAACCAACACTTTCGAGGTAGGCATAAAGGCCGAAAACCAAACCGCCCTAAAGCAGCAACTTAATGACAAATTCAGCATCAGTGAAGCACATTTTAAGTCTTTAAACAACGAGTTGAAACTGAACATAAAACTCCAACCCGAACAATCGCCCAACGAACTTTTAAACTACCTGACCCAACAAGGCGAAGTATCGCATTTTATAGAATTGATTCCCAGTGTAAACGACATTTTCATCAAAGCCGTAAAGAACAATTAATTTGTTATGAACCATTTACCACTCATTATAAAACGGGAATACTTAACCAAGGTTAAAAACAAGGCGTTTATTGTCATGACCTTTTTAAGTCCCATTATTTTTATAACCCTCATTGCGGTTGTGGCCTATTTAACCCAACTGAACAACGATGGCACCAAAGTCATTTCCATTTTGGACGAAACCCATACCGTTGAAAGTATTTTTAAAAGCAACGAAAACACCTCCTACACTATTTTAAACATGCCCTTGGAGGATGCCAAAGGCCTGGTGCAAACCACTCAAGGTTATGGTTTGTTGCACATCAAAGAAAGTGTTGATGGCACCGATGCCTCGAATGCGATTACGTTTTATTCAGAAGATGCCCCTTCATTGTCTTTAATTTCAGATATTGAAAGGACTTTGGAAAAGGAGTTAACCAATTTAGAGCTTGAAAAAAGAGGTGTTGACCTCAATATGATAAACGCATCAAAAGTAAACCTGAACATAGACCAAGAGAGTTTTGAAGGTAAAAAAACCTCAAAAACAGATAGCGTTATAAAACTTATTTTTGGCGGTGCAGCGGGCTATTTACTGTTCATGTTCATCATTATTTACGGCAATATGATTATGCGCAGTATTATTGAAGAAAAAACCAGCCGAATTATAGAAGTGATTATTTCTTCGGTAAAACCAATACAGCTCATGTTGGGCAAGATTATAGGCACCTCTTTGGCCGGCATTACCCAATTTGTTATTTGGGTTGTTTTGGGCGGCATTTTAATGTTTGCCGTTTCATTATTTTTGGGCATTGATATGGCCCAAATGCAAACACCACAACAACAAATGGTGCAGCAGGCTATAGAAAATCCGGAGGTAAAACAACAAACGCTAAATTTGGCCAACGCCTTTATGCACCTGCCATTGGCCAATCTCATATTTGCATTTATTTTGTTTTTTATCGGCGGCTATTTACTTTACAGCTCACTGTACGCCGCCATTGGCGCAGCCGTTGATAACGAAACCGACACCCAGCAATTTATGCTTCCTATTTTAATGCCTTTAATTTTAGCTGTTTATATTGGTATATTTACAGTTATTGAAGACCCACATGGCACGGTTTCAACTATTTTTTCGTTTATACCGTTCACCTCTCCCGTGGTTATGCTAATGCGTATTCCGTTTGGCGTTCCGCTATGGCAACAATTGGTATCATTGCTTATTTTAGTGGGTTCGTTTATTTTTACAGTTTGGTTTGCTGCCAAAATTTACCGAGTGGGTATTTTAATGTACGGCAAAAAACCTTCGTACAAAGAAATTTTTAAATGGATTAAATATTAA
>CAZZDI010000080.1:5502-11672 GCA_964653155.1 uncultured Flavobacteriaceae bacterium
CAAAACCTGGAAAATATCGAGGAAAAAATAAAAGAAAGCTCCATTTGGGAAAACGTTAAAAACTTTCTTAATCTCCATGTGAATTTCTCCGAAAAGATTAGTGTTTCTATTATGGACCTCATCATAGTAGTTACCGCAATTTTCATAACCACCATTTTTTTAAGGGTTGCTTTAAAACTATTGACCAAAAACTTGCCAGAGAATGACAAATCCAAATTCAATGTGGTTTACGGCTATTTCAGGTGGCTGGTATATTTGGTAATATTGCTCATTACTCTACATTCGGTGGGCGTTAACGTAACGGCTATTTTTGCGGCTTCTGCGGCTATAATGATCGGTATTGGCCTAGCCTTGCAAACCTTGTTCCAGGACATTATTTCCGGAATTTTCATACTTATTGACCAAACCGTACATGTTGGAGACATTATCGAGCTGGAAGGCAAGGTTGGAAGGGTTGAAGAAATAAAACTGAGAACCACCAGGGCCACAACAATAGACAATAAAGTACTCATAATCCCCAACCATTTATATTTAGCAAACAGCCTTTACAACTGGACCCAGAACGGAACAACAACACGCGAAAGCGTAACCGTTGGCGTAGCTTACGGCAGTGACGTACAACTGGTAAAACAACTATTGCTAAAAGCCGCCAAAAGCCAAAAAGATGTTTTAAAGTACCCCGAGCCCGCGGTTTTGTTCACCAATTTTGGCGATAGTTCGCTCGATTTTAAACTGGCCTTCACACTGGGCGATAGCTTCAACGCGCGCATCCCACAAAGCGATATCCGTTTTGAAATTGACAAACTCTTTAGGGAGCACAACATTTCCATACCGTTCCCGCAAAGAGACGTGCATATTTTTAACACATCAAAATAACATTTAATTTTATACAAAAACGCAAATTTCCAAAAACCGAAAATAAGCAAAACAACATACAAGCATGCCTAAAATATTAGTAATAGAAGACGAAGCCGCCATTAGAAGAGTACTGGTAAAAATCCTTTCGGAAGAAAACGACACCTATAAAGTTGAAGAATCTGAAGACGGCCTGAGCGGTGTGGAAAAAATAAAAAACGACGATTTCGATTTGGTGCTGTGCGATATCAAAATGCCAAAGATGGACGGCGTTGAAGTATTGGAAGCCGTTAAAAAAATAAAGCCAGAAATACCTATCGTTATGATTTCTGGTCATGGCGATTTAGATACCGCTGTAAACACCATGCGCTTGGGGGCGTTCGATTATATTTCGAAACCGCCCGATTTAAACCGGCTGCTAAATACCGTACGCAATGCTTTAGACCGAAAAGAACTGATGGTTGAAAACAAGATCTTAAAAAAGAAAGTTGGCAAAAAATACGAAATGATTGGCGAAAGCAATGCCATCGTCCAAATAAAGGATATGATTGATAAAGTGGCACCCACCGATGCACGTGTGCTTATCACGGGGCCCAACGGCACTGGAAAAGAACTGGTAGCCCATTGGCTGCACGAAAAAAGTGCCCGTGCCAAAGGCACTTTAATTGAAGTAAATTGCGCCGCCATTCCTTCTGAATTGATAGAAAGCGAACTGTTCGGCCATGTAAAAGGCGCATTTACCAGTGCCAATAAAGACCGTGCCGGAAAATTTGAAGCCGCCAACGGTGGTACTATTTTCTTGGATGAAATCGGCGACATGAGCCTTTCGGCGCAAGCCAAAGTACTCCGCGCCCTGCAAGAAAACAAGATCCAGCGGGTAGGTAGCGACAAAGACATAAAAGTAGATGTTCGCATTGTTGCTGCCACCAACAAAAACTTAAAAGAGGAAATTGAAAACGGTAAATTCCGTGAAGACCTCTATCATAGATTGGCCGTTATTTTGATAAAAGTACCTGCGCTTAACGACAGGCGTGAAGACATTCCGTTGCTCATTAATCATTTCACCCAAAAAATATCGGAAGAACAAGGCACGGCCAACAAATCGTTTTCCAACAAGGCCGTAAAATTATTGCAGGAATACGATTGGACGGGAAACATACGCGAACTGCGAAATGTAGTGGAACGTTTGATTATTTTAGGAGGTACCGAAGTGAACGAACAGGATGTAAAGGCGTTTGCTTCGAAATAAACAAACCTTTTCCAAATAATCCATACGAGATTTTAAAATCTTTAGTTTCACAAAAAAAATGAAATTCTAATAAAGTTTTCGTGTCATCCCGAATGAGGAACGAAGAGGAATCTCATAGCTTTAATTTGTACTGAGATTTCTCTCTTTGTTCGAAATGACAAATTATTCTTTATCGAAAAATAAAAAAATGAGGTTGTCTAAAAAGTGTGAAATCTATCATTCTGAATTTATTTCAGAACCTTAAACAACTGATTTTCAAAACACATTAGAATCTGAAACAAGTTCAGGTTGACAAAAATGTGACTTTACTTTTTAAACAACCTCATTTTTATACTATAATTTCAGATTAATTCACCTCTGGCAAAAAGTTATATTTATTGCTGTATTCCAACATTTGCTCTACAAACGATTCAGGGTAAGTTACCTTAACAGCTGTAATTTCACCAGCTTCATTTTTATCAGCCACCAAAACAGGGTTCACGAAACCGGTGTAAGGCGCACTTTTAAACTGTTCATTTCGTTTCAATACTTCGGCGTGAATATCTTGATTTACTTTTACGCCGTAATTTTCAACCAGAGCTTCGGCTGCGGCATAATCGCCTTCCGATTTTATACGTTGGGTTTCACGTAGAAGTTCCCCGAAAAGCGCTCTCAATTTGTCGTAATCGGCTATATTGAAATAGGTTTTGCCGTCTTTGGCCACTTTTTCAATCACGTTATCTTTCTGTCCTTTTTCGAATACCCAAGCCGAAATCCATTGGCGGTTTCGCATATGGGCTTCTTCAACATCGTCACCTAAGTTCAATCTAATCAATTGGGTCATCAATCCGTTACGGATATAGGCATCGTACGATGCTCGGCCAACAGCCTGCCAATCGTCAACCAACCCCAATTCCTGTAATTTGGGGTGGTACATGTAGTAAAGCGCCACCAAATCGGCACGGCCTTCCTCTAAAGTAGAAGCATAATTTTTAAGCGTTTCTTTGGTTTCTCCCACTCCGGGATTTAATTTTCCGGAGGCATGGCCAATCACTTCGTGCAATGCCGTTTCCAATTTATCGGCCAACTCGCCATATTTTTCGTGGTTTACAATCTCGTCTTCATCATGCGCAAACTCCTTTAAGCGTCCTGTGCTTCCCGCATTATTGGAAGCATTGATAATGTTTCCGAGGGAAACCGACTTACTCCCCACTTCGGCACGAATCCAATTGGAATTGGGCAAATTCACCCCAATAGGCGTGCTGGGGGAAGCATCGCCTGCTTCGCCGGCCACATTTACCACTTTGTAAGTTACCCCAACAACATTTTCCTTTTTATGGGCGTCCATCAATGTGGCGTTATCTTCAAACCATTGGGCGTTATCGCTCAACACCTTCATTTTTTGGGACATATCAAAATCATTGATTTGCACAATCATTTCATACGAACCACGGTACCCCAACGGATCGTTATACACCTCAACAAAACCATTAATATAATCTACGTTGCCTTCGGTAGCATTGGTCCAAGCCACATTGTAATCGTCCCAAGTTTGCAAATCTCCTGTTTTGTAATAATCAACCAACAAACCTAACGCATTGGCTTGCGCTTCGTTCTCTGCTACGCCTTTTGCCAATTCCAACCATTTGATGATTTCATCGATAGCCGTTCCGTAAAGCCCGCCACTTTTATAAACGCGTTCTTTTACCGTTCCATCTTCCTTTACCAATTGCGAGTTTAAGCCAAAAGCAAGCGGTCGGTCTGAATCGGGCGACGTTTTACTTTTGTAAAAATTAATAACATCGGTATTAGTCACATTGGTACCGTAAAAATTAACTGCCGAAAGCGCCACATTATCCACGCTTTTGGCCTGATTTACTTTTTTGCTGTCGGCATCGTTAAAGATAACATTAAACGCCTCGCCTTCCAATTCCGTTTGGGTTTCGGCCAATAGTTTTTTTAAATAATCAGTCGAAAAACCTGGTTTCAATTTATCGTTTGAATAGTGATGATGAATACCATTACTAAACCAAACTCGTTTTAAATAAGTTTCAAAAGCCTGCCAATCTGCGGTCGATTTATCACCCGAATACTTGGTGTAAACATTTTCGAGCGCCGCTCTAATTTTTAGATTGTGCCTGTAATTTTGGTCCCACATAATATCACGACCGGCCAACCCCGCCTGTGTTAAGTAATATACCAGTTTTTGTTCCTTTAAGGTGAGTTGTTCCCATCCGGGAATTTGGTATCTCAGTATTTTAACATCGGCAAACTGATCAATTTTGTATTCAAAATCGGCAGTTTCATTTTCGGTAGTTTCAACAAGCGTCTGGTTGTTTTTTTCATTTCCGCACGCCCACAAAACAGTTCCCAAAACCACGGTATTAATTATTAGCTTAAGTTTCATCTGCAATTACTTTTCATTTAATTATTCATAAAAATATTTTCTTTAAACTGGTATTGTTTATTGAAATTTTTAAAAACAAGACATTACAATAAAAAATATCAATTTTTATCGCAACAAATGTAACAATTTATTAATCGAAAATTTAAAAATCCTTATATTTGATTTGCATAATCAACCAAAACACTATTCATGAAAGCGCTTAAATACATTCTTTTTTTATTGCTTATATTCGTAATTGGCTTGGCCATTTTTATAGCCGTACAGCCCAACGAATTTAGCTTTTCGCGCAGTAAAGTTATTAAAGCACCAGCTTCGGTTATTTACAATAAGGTAAACGATTATAAAAATTGGCCCAGTTTTTCGCCATGGATTGAGCAAGACCCCACAGCGACCTTAACCTATGGCGACAAAACCGTTGGCGTTGACGGCAGCTATGCTTGGAGTGGTGCCATTTTGGGTGAAGGCCAAATGAAAACCTTAAACGTTGATGAAAATAAAAGCATAGAACAGCACATACAATTTATAAAACCGTTTGAATCTGAATCGGATATTAATTGGACATTCGAACCCACCAATGAAGGCACCAAGGTAACTTGGGAAATGGCCGGAAAACAAGATTTTATGACTAAAATGTTCACCACTCTTAAAGGGTCGATTGAAGAGATGACCGGTCCCGACTTTGAACGCGGACTCTTTAAATTGGATAGTGTTGTGGTGGCCGACATGGCGAAATACAGCATTAATATTGTGGGCGAAACCCAACATGGCGGCGGGTTTTATATCTACAACTCTACCTCATGTAAAATATCGGACATTGAAACCAAAATGGAAGAAATGATGCCGAAAATTACCCAATACGCTCTGGATAACAACATTGAAATGGCTGGCCCACCGTTTACTTACATCCACAAGTGGGACGAGCCCAACAACGCCGTAATTTTTTCATGCTGTGTGCCTACCATTAGCCGAGTAATTTCAAACGAAGCCGATGTTTTAACCGGACAACTGGAAGCATTTAAAGCGTTAAAAACGGCTCTTAAGGGTAATTATAGCTATTTAAAGGAAGCTTGGGGGAAAAGCATGGAACACATTAAAACCAATGATACTTTGGAAATGGCCGAAAACGGCCCCATGCTGGAAGTGTACCTAAACAACCCGAAAACCACACCCAACCCAGCCGATTGGAAAACCGAAATTTATATCGCCTTAAAATAACGGTAAAAAGCGAGCATTTGGCATTCTCGGCATTTTTACCTAACATAGCCAAATTAAAGTCGGGAGTGCATTACCCCCGTAAATTTCTCATTTAAATGAAACACATTGTATTGGTTTTTGTTGGTGGCGGTCTTGGCAGTGTTCTACGTTTTTTAATAGGCAAATATTTAAACAGCACCGAAACGGGCATTCCTTACGGCACTTTTGTCGCCAATATTTTAGGCAGTTTACTCATTGGCATTATTTTAGGTTTGGCGGCCAAAAACAACACCCTGTCGCAAAACCAAACCCTACTTTTGGCCACGGGCTTTTGCGGTGGCTTCACCACCTTCTCTACCTTTGCATACGAAAACCATATCTTTTTAAAAGCTGGCGACTTTACCAGTTTTGCATTTTATACCATAGCTAGTTTTGTTGTGGGATTTTTGGCTGTGTTTTTGGGGATGTTTTTGGTGAAGTGAGAAA
>CAZZDI010000081.1:0-11538 GCA_964653155.1 uncultured Flavobacteriaceae bacterium
GCTGACGAAGGAAGCATCTCATTTATACTTTTATAGATTCTTCACTTTACTTCGATTTCGCTCAGTACAGGCGTTCAGATGACAAACTATTCAGATTTAGCTATAAATGACTTTTCAGACAGCCTCTTTTTATTTCTGCATTTTAAAATAATAGTCTAAGGAATGTTTTCCAGAGCCATAAACCAAGAAAAATGCGCAAGCAAAAAGTGTAGCCAGTGCCAAGATTAAATTTCCGGAATGCATTTCCCCAACAAAATTGATAAGTATCGCACCAATTAAAATAGGAAGCTGTCCTAGAATAGCCCAACGGGTCAACAGCCCGAAAGCGATTAACAGTCCGCCGATAAAATGTGCGGGAGCAACATAATGTACCATAATCATGCCACCGGCCATATTTTGCATGGGCTTAAAAAGCTCCATGAGCATGGCGCTGTTAGCCATAAAATCGATGCCTTTAATAAATAAAAAGCCACCTAAAACAATACGCAACAAGTCTACGGGCAAATAAGTATGCCTATTGGCCCACTTATTTAAGGTTTTTATTGTTTCCATGATTTAAAGTTGTTGATTTTCAGTATATAATATACAAAAAAATGGTCAAATTTGGAAATTAAACCTGCAGTACCCCCATATTAAAAGGTTTTTCAATAGGAGCGTGGTTGGCCGCTTCAATGCCCATGCTTATCCATGTTCGCGTATCGAGCGGGTCGATAATGGCATCGGTCCAAATGCGGGCTGCGGCGTAATATGGCGATACTTGGTTGTCGTATCTATTTTTTATTTTATCGTAAAGTTCGGCTTCCTTTTCTTTGGTAATTTTTTCGCCTTGCTTTTCCAAAGAAGCTTTTTCAATTTGTAATAATACTTTGGCGGCCGAGTTTCCGCTCATCACGGCCAATTCGGCACTGGGCCATGCCACGATCAATCTGGGGTCGTATGCTTTGCCGCACATAGCATAATTGCCTGCGCCGTAACTGTTTCCAATAACAATAGTAAATTTAGGCACAACGGAATTGCTCACGGCATTTACCATTTTGGCACCATCTTTTATAATACCGCCGTGTTCGCTTTTACTGCCCACCATAAACCCAGTAACATCTTGCAAAAACACCAACGGAATTTTCTTTTGGTTGCAATTGGCAATAAAGCGGGTGGCTTTATCAGCACTGTCGTTGTAAATCACGCCGCCAAACTGCATTTCGCCCTTTTTGGTTTTTACGAGTTTACGCTGATTGGCTACAATGCCCACGGCCCAACCATCAATACGGGCGTAACAGGTAATAATGGTTTTTCCGTAACCGGCTTTGTATTCATCAAATTCGCTGTTATCAACCAATCGTTTTATTACTTCATACATATCGTATTGGTCGGCTCTCGATTTAGGAACGATGCCGTAAATATCTTCGGGATTTTCACTCGGTTTTTTTGCTTCAGAGCGATTAAATCCCGCTTTATCAAAATCACCGATTTTATCCATTATATTCCTAATGGTACTCAAAGCATCTTGGTCATTTTTAGCTTTGTAATCGGTAACTCCTGAAATTTCGCAATGGGTGGTGGCGCCGCCCAAAGTTTCGTTATCGATGGTTTCGCCAATGGCCGCTTTTACCAAATAACTTCCAGCAAGAAAGATGCTTCCGGTTTTATCGACAATTAAAGCCTCGTCGCTCATAATAGGTAAATAGGCGCCGCCGGCCACGCAACTGCCCATTACGGCTGCAATTTGGGTAATGCCCATACTGCTCATAATGGCGTTGTTTCTAAAAATGCGCCCAAAATGTTCTTTATCAGGGAAAATTTCATCCTGCATCGGTAAATATACACCTGCTGAATCGACCAAATAGATTATGGGCAACCGGTTTTCAATGGCTATTTCCTGTGCGCGTAAATTCTTTTTTCCGGTAATGGGAAACCACGCCCCAGCCTTAACGGTAGCATCATTGGCCACAACAATACATTGTTTGTCTTTAACGTATCCCATTTTCACTACCACACCTCCCGATGGACAACCACCGTGTTCTTTGTACATGTCTTCACCTGCAAAAGCGCCGATTTCAATAGCTGTTTTGTTGTCGTCCAACAGAAAATCAATACGCTCTCTCGCCGTCATTTTGCCTTTGCTATGCAGTTTTTCAATTTTGGTTTTTCCACCGCCTATACTGACTTTGGCCAATTTTTTTTTAAGTTCGGAAACTAAAAGTTTATTGTGGTCTTCGTTCTTGTTGAAGTTAATATCCATGTAATGTTAGTTTGTTGCTAAAGTACAAAAGTTTAAAAAATTTTTGCTTGGATAATGTTATTGAAATCGCCAGTATAGTTACATGGAAATATATTCCTTGGAATATAAATTTATTTTTCGTAATTTTGAACCATTAAAAATAAAATATGGATGTAAAGAAGATTACTGCATTTGCAGGAAGTAACAGTAAAAATTCCATCAATAAGCAATTGGTTGCTTACGCATCGAGCTTATTGGATAGGACCAGCGTTGAAATATTAGATTTAAACGACTTTGAATTGCCGCTTTTTGGCGTGGATCTTGAAAGAGAAAAAGGCATTCCAGAAAATGCACATAAATTTTTGGAACACATAAAGGAATCAGACGGTATTTTGGTGTCGCTGGCCGAACATAACGGAGCCTATACTACAGTCTTTAAAAATCTTTTCGATTGGATGTCGAGAATTGAAAGCAAAACGTTTTTTGGCAAACCCATGTTACTTATGGCCGCTGCACCTGGAAGCAGAGGCGGGGCATCGGTTTTGGAAATAGCAAAAAACAGATTTCCATTTCACGATGCCAATATTACGGGGGTGTTTTCATTACCATTTTTTAAAGATAATTTTTCAGAAGGGAAAATAATAAATCAGGAATTGGATTCTGAACTGAAAGAAGCTGTTTCAGAATTCGAAAACAGTTTAGAGCATGCAAGTACAACACAAGTTTAGTGAGAATAAGGGCCGGTTTTTCATTGAAATCGATGGAAGCACAAAAGCCGAAATGACCTTTAGTGTGGCCGGTAAAGATAAAATGATAATAGACCACACCGAAGTCGATTCAAGTTTAAAAGGGCAGGGCGTTGGTTATAAGTTGGTAGAAGCATCGGTACAATATGCTCGCGAAAATAAAATAAAAATCCTACCGTTGTGTCCGTTTGCACATGCTGTTTTTAAAAAAAAGCCGGAATATGGCGATGTGGTTTTTAAGTAAGTTTAGTACAAATTTTAGATAGTATTATGGGAGATATTTCAAAAGATATCAATTCAAAATTCGAAAATAATCGAGTTAAGGCTTTAATCAATATTGTTTACACGGCCAATTGGATAGCAGGCTATCAAAACGAGTTTTTTAAACCGTTTGGTATTTCGCCCCAGCAGTACAATATTTTGCGTATTTTGCGGGGTACCAACGAGCCTCTTAACGTGCAAACCATAAAAGACCGCATGATTGAGCGTGCGCCCAATGCCACAAGGCTAATGGACAAACTTTGCGCCAAAAATTTTATTGAACGTTTGCCCTGCAGCCACGATAGGCGCATAGTAAAAATTGCCATCACCGAAAATGGGTTGGCCTTGTTGGAAAAAATCCCCGATAATTTTAACAGTAAATTGTTAAGCCGTTTAAGTGAAAACGAAGCAGAGCAATTAAGCCATTTATTGGATAAAATGCGATAACTCCTATTTTTAACCAAATATTTTCCATGGAAAATAATAATAAACAAAAACAGATGAAATTGAATACCATAAAAACAGTAGGCCCAAGTCGTTTTGTAAATATGGGCGATATTAGGCTAAGGCAGCCATTGCCCAGCCCAACAATGGATATGATAGACCCCTTTATCCTTTTGCACCATTACGGCCCCTATCACATTTCTGAAGAGCACAACCCGTTTGACCTGGGGCCGCACCCACACCGGGGTTTCGAGCCCATTACCTTTTTATTTCAGGGCGAGCAGTTGCACCGTGATTCTTTAGGAAATGAAAGTGTGGTTAAAGCCGGCGATGTACAATGGACCACTGCTGGCCGTGGAATTATTCACGCCGAAGCACCAACAAAAGCCTTTGTAAAACAAAGCGGCCATATTGAAGGCATCCAGTTGTGGTTAAATTTACCGGCCGAAAAAAAGATGATTCCGGCAGCTTATCAGCATATTAAAAGCGAAGATTTTCGGGTGGTAGTTTCTGAAGACGGAAAAATAAATACTAAAATAGTAGCAGGCGAATGGAATGGGGTTTACGGACGCATAAAAACGCAAACTCCAGTAAATGCCTTTGTAATTGAAGCAAATGCCCATGGTGAAACCATAATCGAAATTCCAGAACAACACAACGCGTTGTTGTATTTGTTAAGCGGAAATGTGCTTGTAAACAACTCGGTAGAATTGCAGCTTGACGACAATCAAATTGTAGAATTTAACCGCGACGGAAACGGTTTTTCAATAAAAGCCAATGCCGATTCAAAATTGCTGTTGGTTACGGGCCAACCCTTCAATGAACCAGTTGCAACCTACGGCCCGTACGTAATGAATACCCAAACCGAAATTTTGGAAGCCATGCGCGATTTTCAAACGGGCAAAATGGGCTTTCTTCCCGCAAATTAATCAATGTATAAAATTTAAAAGAAATGAAAACAATAGTTCATAAATCTGATACCCGTGGATTTGCCAATCATGGTTGGTTGAAATCCTACCATACCTTTAGTTTCGCCGGATACCAAAACCCCGAGAGGATGAATTTTGGAATGCTGCGGGTTCTAAACGACGATGTGGTTCAGCCTAAAATGGGCTTTGGAACGCATCCGCACCAAAACATGGAAATCATTTCTATTCCGTTGAAAGGCGCACTGTCGCACAAAGACAGCATGGATAATAAGCGTGCGATTGAAGTGGGCGAAGTGCAGGTAATGAGCGCCGGAACGGGGTTGACACATTCTGAGTTTAATGATAGCCAAACTGATGAAGTGAACTTTCTTCAAATTTGGATCATTCCAGAAGAAACCGGCGTAACGCCCAACTACGAACAACGAAAGTTCAATTTGGCCGAACAAAAAAATAGTTTACAAACCGTTGTGGCTCCAAAAGATAAATTGGAAGGCGACGCTTTGCCCATTAGCCAACAGGCTTACATTTACCGAAGCAATTTGGAAGCAGAAAAGTCAGTTGAAGTCAACGTGAAAAACGAAAACAACGGACTTTACGTTTTTGTTATTGAAGGCGAAATTGAAGTAGCGGAAACACATGTATTAAGTTCGCGCGATGCCATTGGTGTTTCAGAAACTTCAACCGTTAAAATTAAGGCTCACAAACCATCTCAATTTATTGTAATTGAGGTGCCCATGGGTGTATCGCAATAAATCCTAACACTTCTTTTAACAGATATAAACCCGTTGTGCATTTATAAAAAATCGTCAATTCGAGTAATTTTTTGTGCCTCATAGAAATCGAACTGACGGTTAAATTAAATTTTATGTTCAAAACGCACAACGGGTAGATATAATTAATTCAGTATTAAATGATATAAAAAAATAGCCTGTAGAAAACTTAAGCTTTAGAATAGCACTATGACAAAGTACAATGATTTAACCATAACCAAAAGTTTTTTGTCCTAAAAAAGGTGACCGTGACTAAATGTTAACAAAAATACTGACACTGTGTCAGCATTTTTTTGTTGGCATAAAGATTGACTTATACCAATCGAATTTAAAAATGAATACAACGTTTCCGTGCGAGCGGAAATTCATAAAACACAAATAAAGCATAGTTATGAGTAAAATTATTGGAATTGATTTAGGAACAACAAACTCTTGCGTTTCGGTAATGGAAGGAAATGAGCCCGTTGTAATCCCAAATGCCGAAGGTAAGCGTACTACACCATCTGTAATTGCGTTTGTTGAAGGCGGCGAGATTAAAGTAGGCGACCCTGCAAAGCGTCAAGCAGTAACTAACCCCACAAAAACGGTTTATTCAATTAAGCGTTTTATGGGTAATAAATATTCTGAATCTAAAAACGAAGCAGAGCGTGTACCTTATAAAGTAGTAAAAGGCGATAACGATACCCCACGTGTGGATATTGAAGGCCGTTTGTACACGCCACAAGAACTTTCGGCCATGATTCTTCAAAAAATGAAGAAAACAGCTGAAGATTATTTAGGGCAAGACGTAAGCCGTGCGGTTATTACTGTACCTGCTTACTTTAACGATAGTCAGCGTCAAGCGACTAAAGAAGCCGGAGAGATCGCTGGTTTAAAAGTAGAGCGTATTATTAACGAGCCTACTGCAGCAGCATTAGCTTACGGATTGGATAAAAAAGGAACAGACCAAAAAATAGTGGTGTTCGATTTTGGTGGTGGTACGCACGATGTATCTATCCTGGAATTAGGTGATGGCGTGTTCGAAGTATTATCAACCGAGGGAGATACGCACTTGGGAGGTGACGATGTAGATGAAAAAATCATCAACTGGTTGGCTGACGAGTTTCAAGCTGAAGAAAGCATGGATTTACGTAAAGACCCCATGTCGCTTCAACGTTTAAAAGAAGCTGCCGAAAAAGCTAAGATTGAGTTGTCTTCTTCTGCACAAACAGAAATCAACTTACCGTATATCACAGCAACGGCCAGCGGCCCAAAACACTTGGTACGTACATTAACTCGTTCTAAATTCGAGCAATTAATAGACGACTTGGTAAAACGTACAATAGCACCATGCGAGTCTGCGCTAAAAGCAGCAGGTTTATCAAAATCTGATATCGACGAGGTGATTTTGGTAGGTGGATCAACCCGTATCCCAGCGGTACAGGCAGCTGTAGAAAAATTCTTCGGAAAAGCACCAAGCAAAGGGGTTAACCCAGACGAGGTAGTATCTTTAGGAGCCGGTATCCAAGGTGGTGTATTAACCGGTGATGTAAAAGACGTTCTTTTATTGGATGTAACGCCATTATCGCTAGGTATCGAAACGATGGGTAACGTATTCACCAAATTAATTGAGGCGAATACAACGATTCCGACTAAAAAATCGCAGGTATTCTCAACAGCGGCCGATAATCAGCCATCTGTAGAAATCCACGTGTTGCAAGGCGAAAGAGCCATGGCAGCCGATAACAAAACCATTGGCCGTTTCCACTTAGATGGTATCCCGCCGGCACGTCGTGGTACACCACAAATTGAGGTGACTTTCGATATTGATGCCAACGGTATCATCAAAGTATCTGCAGAAGATAAAGCCACTGGCAAGAAACAAGACATTAGGATTGAGGCATCTTCTGGATTGACTGAGGAAGAAATCGAAAAGATGAAAGCTGATGCTGAAGCCAATGCAGAAGCAGATAAAGCTGCATCTGAAAAAGCTCAAAAATTGAACGAAGCAGATTCAATGATTTTCCAAACAGAGAAATTATTGGAAGAATCTGGAGATAAGTTGTCAGCAGACAATAAATCTAAAATTGAAGGTGCTCTGGAAGAGTTGAAAAAACAGTTTGAAACTAAAGATTTAGCTTTAATCCAGCCAGCTTTAGATAACTTGAATGAGATCTGGAAAGCTGCAAGTGAAGAAATCTATAAAGCTCAAGCCGCCGAAGCCCAACAAGCTGGTGGAGCGCAACCTGGACCTGATGCCGCGGCCCAAAACGGCCAATCAAACGAAGGTAGCGACGTTGAAGACGTAGACTTCGAAGAAGTCAAGTAGCCTGTGCTGAGCGAAGTCGAAGTATAGACTTCGAAGAAGTAAAGTAAGCAGAGAACCAAATTTGGTACAAATTTGTGTGAATCGCTTATTCCGAACTTGTTTCGGAATCTTATAAAAACAAAACGCAATCATTGATTTGGTTGCGTTTTTTTATCCAAAAGATCATGAAAAATAAAATTCCATATTCCATATTAGAATTGGCCGCCGTAGCCGAGAACACAACCGTTCAAGAAACATTTGTTAACAGTCTGGATTTGGCACAACGTGCCGAAAAAATGGGCTACCATCGCTTTTGGTTGGCAGAGCACCATAATATGAAAAGTATTGCGAGTTCGGCGACTTCAGTTTTAATTGGGCATATTGCCGGAGGCACGGAAAAAATAAGGGTAGGCTCGGGCGGTATCATGCTGCCCAACCATTCGCCACTTGTGGTGGCCGAACAGTTTGGCACATTGGGCAATTTGTACCCCAACCGTATTGACTTGGGTTTGGGGCGTGCCCCCGGAACCGATCAGGAAACAGCGCATGCCATTAGGTCCGATAGGATGAAGGCCGTGTACCAATTCCCTGATGAAGTTAGTAAAATCCAATATTTTTTCTCTAGCTCGAATAGAAGCAAAGTTCGCTCCTATATTTCCGAAGGAGTGGAAATGCCCATATTTATTTTGGGGTCGAGTACCGATAGTGCCCATGTTGCGGCCCAAAAGGGATTGCCCTATGTTTTTGCCAGTCATTTTGCTCCGGCACAGCTACAAGAAGCTTTAAGGATTTATCGAAACAACTTTAAACCCTCACCATATTTAAACAAACCATATACTATGGCTGGAATAGGTGTTATTGCGGCCCAAACCAATGAAAAGGCCCAAACGTTGGCTTCTTCCATGTACCAAATGATTTTGGGTGTATTAACCGGAAATATCAACTATATAAAAGCCCCAAAGCCCATAACGGCAGAAATGCATGAAGTTATCAATCATCCCAATGTACAGCAGATGACGCACTACAGTTTTATAGGCGACAAGGCATCTGTAAAAGAAAAAACACAAGAGTTTTTAAAAGAAACCGGAGTGGATGAATTAATTGCGGTTTCACATATTTATAATCATGAGGATAGAGTAGAGTCGTACCGTATTTTTTCAGAGATTATGCAGGAACTGTAAATTAAATAATAAAAAATATTGTTGTGTGCCTGTAGTGGTGCTGAGGGCGGAACGGTTAAAAACAATCATTTTATTTGATTGTTTTTTTCATTTCCAAAGCCTTACTTTTACATTAAAATTAAACATGTCCTTTTCCCAAAAAATAAAACCCAATTACCAGCCCAAACACTTGGCCGTAAAGTTAAATGCAAAAGGCGAACAGTTTGTTTTAAAAGGCCATCCGTGGGTGTTTTCAAATAGCATTGTTAAAATAAGCGACAATGCCCAAATAGGCGATTTGGCTATTGTTTTTAGTAAAAATAAAAACCGGGTAATCGGTTTGGGACTGTACGATGCACATTCGCCCATCCAGATAAAAATGCTGCATAGCGGTATGGAGAAGGTTGAAATCAACGAAGATTTTTTTCAAAAGAAAATCAATGAAGCCTCTCAAAAAAGAAGTCCGTTGTTAAAAACAAATACGAATAGTTATCGTTTGTTGTTCGGTGAAAACGATAGTTTTCCAGGACTGATAGCCGATGTTTATGCTTCAGTTTTGGTAGTGAAACTGTATTCTGAAATATGGTTGCCGTATTTGGGGATTGTTCTTCCCATTTTACAAAGTACTTCAAAAGCTGAAACGGTTGTAATTAGATTGAGTAGGGGACTCCAAAACTCAAAAAACCATCAATTAAAAGATGGCGAGGTAGTTTATGGCACACTTGAAAACGAAGTGATTCAGTTTGTGGAACATGGCGTCAATTTTTCGGCCAATGTGGTAAAAGGCCATAAAACAGGCTATTTTTTAGATCACCGTGCCAACCGAAAGCAAGTAGGCGAGTGGAGCAAAAACAAAACCGTTTTGGATGTGTTTAGCTATGCTGGCGGATTTTCGGTGCATGCTCTGGCCAATGGTGCCAAAGAAGTGACCAGTTTAGATATTAGTAAGCAAGCTTTGGAAATCGCTGTTGAAAACGGCAAGCTCAACCACTATTTGGGTACACATAAAACGATTGCCGGTGATGCTTTTGAAGAATTAAACAAGCTCATAAAAAAGCGAGTGACTTTTGATGTGGTGGTTATCGACCCGCCCAGTTTTGCAAAACAAGCTTCAGAAATCGATTTGGCCAAAAAGAAATACGCGCAACTGGCC
This sequence comes from uncultured Flavobacteriaceae bacterium, assembly GCA_964653155.1. GTDB lineage: Bacteria > Bacteroidota > Bacteroidia > Flavobacteriales > Flavobacteriaceae > Flavisericum. Next base: position 9,969 of record CAZZDI010000081.1, read on the forward strand.
GAATTGGGTGAAAAATTAACTGCAAAAAATGGCTTGTTGGTTTTGGCGTCTTGTTCTTCACGGGTGGTCTCTAAAGCTTTTTTTGATATCAATAACCAAGTGCTGCTATCGGCAAACCGTAGCTTTAAAGCCATCCTCCAAACCCAACATGATGTTGACCATCCCGTTACTTTTCCTGAAGGCGCCTATTTAAAGTGTGGGTATTATCAATTCTTAAAATAAACAAGCAAGGTGTTATGCGTGCATAATATTTGTTATATTTGTTGGAATCAACTTCAGCAAATGGAAACTCAACTCAACCAACTTCTCGACATTAAGTATCCCATTATTCAAGCACCTATGTTTTTGGTTTCAAACGTGGCCATGGTTAAAGAAGCCATGCATTGTGGCATTGCGGGTTGCATACCAGCTCTAAACTACCGTACTGTGGACGAATTACGTATAGCAGCCAGAGAACTAAAAGCAGCCAAACCAAAAGACGGTTCGTATGGGTTTAACTTAATCGTAAACAAATCGAACGTAAAATATAAAGGGCAGTTGGATGCCATTTGCGAAGAAGGCTGCGATTTTATTATCACCTCACTTGGAAATCCAGAAGAAACCATAAAAAAGGCACATGAAGCAGGTATTAAAGTATTTTGCGATGTGGTTGATTTAAAATATGCCCAAAAAGTGGAAGCCTTGGGAGCCGATGCCATAATTGCCGTAAATAATGAAGCTGGCGGACACCGAGGGAATTTGTCGCCCGAGGACTTAATAAAAGAATTAAAAACGCATTGCAGCATCCCTATTATTTCTGCCGGAGGCGTAGGGAACAAAGCCGAGGTTGACAAAATGTTGGAATACGGTGCTGATGGCGTTTCGGTAGGGAGTCCGTTTATAGCTTCAGAGGAAGCCAGTGTTACAAACGAATACAAGCAAGCCTGTGTTGATTATGGCGCTGATGATATTGTTATGACCGAACGTATTTCAGGAACCCCGTGCACTGTTATCAATACACCTTATGTTCAAAAAATAGGCACCAAAGCCACATGGCTGGAAAATATTTTGAATAAAAACAAAAAACTAAAAAAGTGGGTGAAGATGATTCGGTTTGCCATAGGCATGCGTGCTACCGAAAAAGCAGCCAAACAAGCTACTTATAAAACGGTTTGGGTGGCCGGCCCCAGTATTGAGCATACCTTTAAAATTCTTCCAACAAAAGAGATTGTACGTCGTCTAATCAGTTGATTAAAGCAACTGCTTTCTTTTTCTTCTTGTTGCCAACAAAAAGGCTCAAAGTAGTGCTTACAAATAATCCTCCTGCGGTAGTGGCCACTATTTCTCCAGTATCAAACCGTTCTTTTTGTCCAGCATCAATAACCTCCTTGGCTATTCCTGCCAATGCCGAAGCTCCTAAACTATACCAAAAGGCTTTTTTCTTGTTTTTGGTGGTGGTGTAAATTGCAGTATATGTTACGCCCGAAACTAAAGCCCCTGCTGCTAAATGAAGTTTGTCGTCACCAGAAATTTGTTGCGCGCTACAAAGACTTAAACTTGCAAAGCCCATAAACGACAATAAAACAACTAA
>CAZZDI010000082.1:0-3634 GCA_964653155.1 uncultured Flavobacteriaceae bacterium
GGGATTTTCAAATGAAATTCCTGACCCTTTTCAGCATCAAAATTTGAAACTATGATGAGTTTTTCGCTATCGCTCCATCGGACAAAAGACAGCACTTTGTCATTGTAACGCTCTGTATTTTTTCGATTAAACAAATGAAGGTCTTGATATTTTCCCACCAAAGCAGAACTTGAAATACTGAAGTTCAGCAATCGCTTATAAAAATCCCTAAGTTCCTTTTCACTTTCTGAGAGTTGACCGCCATCAAATTGTTTGTTGTTCATCCACCGTTGATGCGCCGGCACCCCCACATAATCAAAAATAGAGGTTCTTGTTGGGGCGCCAAACCCGGGGTTTTCAGAACCATCTTCGCCCACTTCCTGCCCAAAATAAATCATGGTAGGCGCGGTAGTTGATGTTACCGACACCACCATAGCAGGCTTTCCTTTTTCGGAATTTCCAGCAAAATCCGGACTGGACAAACGTTGTTCGTCGTGGTTTTCCAAAAAGTGAAGCATGTGGTGCTCAATATCCTCCAGCCCATCAAATATTGGCGGAATATTATCCGTTTTTCCGTGTCCCTGAATCACATGTTTTAGGGTATCGTACAACTGGACTTTATCGTACAAATAGTCCATTTTTCCTTTTTTAATATAATCGCGATACAACTTTGGGTTATACACTTCGGCTAACAAAAAGGCATTGGGATTTTTCATTTTAATGGCCGAATTCATATAACTCCAGAACTCAACGGGTACCATTTCGGCCATGTCGTATCGAAAACCGTCAACGCCCTTTTCTAGCCAATAAAGGGCTATATCACGGAATTTTATCCACGAATCGGGAACGGTTTTATCTTTCCAAAATTCGAAATGTGCTTTGTGATTTTTGTTTTCAAATCCGTTGGGCAGTTCTTCAAAATCTTTATGTCCATCGGGGGAAATACCATAATTCACCTTTACGGTTTCATACCAATCGTTCATGTTGGGTTGTGACAACCGCGACCCATTGCCAGTCCATTTTGCAGGATTTTCATTAAAAAACCCATCTTCCAAAGGATGTTTTTCCTTTCCCAAAGGCGAATAATCATTTTCCCAAACGGGCACTTTAAAGCTTTCGCCGGGATTGTAATAAAAGTTATTATTTATTTGATAAGCCACAGAAACATCATCGCTTTCGCCAAAATCTTTCACTCCGTTAGGTTTGGAAATGCTTTTGTAATTCCGAGCCACATGGTTGGGCACAATATCGATGATGACTTTTAAATCGGCTTTATGCGACCTTTCAATCAAGGCTTCAAATTCCTGTAATCTATTTTCAACATTTATGGCCAAATCGGGGTTTACGTTGTAGTAATCCTTAACCGCATAGGGCGAACCGGCACGGCCTTTTACCACATCGGGATCATCATTGGAAATGCCATATTTCGTATAATCATTAATCAAAGCATGGTGCGGCACACCGGTGTACCAAATATGGGTAACGCCCAAATCCTTGATTTCTGCAAGCGCTTTTTCCGAAAAATCATTGAACTTGCCCACCCCGTTTTCTTCAATGGTTCCCCAAGGTTTGTTGGTGGTATTGGTATTTCCAAAAAGTCTTGTGAAAACTTGATAAACGACGTATTTTTTATGAGGTTCTACTTTTTTAAATATGGTTTTTTCTACAGGTTTCCTTTCTTGTTTGCAACCCCAAAAAAGAACCAAAATAAACAGAAATACAATCCCTAAAAACTTGCTCATGTTCAATAGTTTTACCTTCTAAATAATATCTTTTTAATTCTGTTTTGTGGTGAGCAAAGTGCTGCCCTTTTCAGCCAGCAATAAACTGTTTCCCCAAACAAAACCTTCTCCGGTGATAACGTTGGATACTGTTTTTCCTTTTAGGCCAATCTCATCAAATCGATTTAAACCCAGCTCTACGGGCTCGTCATTTTTGTTCATAATATGAACCACGGTTTCTTCATCTTTTATCCTGAACAGCACATACACTCCATTTTCTGGAACAAAATGCACCGTTTCACCGTCGTGGATAGCCTGGCTTGTTTTTCGGTAATTCAATACTTTTTTCAGAAACGATTGCATGTCTTTTTGGCCTTCAGAAAGCCCTTTTCCTGTAAATGCATTTTTGGCATCACCTTCCCAGCCGCCAGGGAAATCGCTACGGATTAAACCATGATCGCCAGGTTTATCGAAATCTTCCATTAAAATTTCAGTGCCGTAATAAATTTGCGGAATTCGGGGCATAGTCAACACGTACCCCAAAGCCATTTTTGTTTTTGCCACATCGCCACCCAATTGAGTAAAAATACGGCTCATGTCGTGGTTATCGGGAAATACCATAAGGTCTTTCGGACTAGTATAAGCAAAATCGTTGGCCAGCCCTTTGTAAATTTCTATCAAGCCCGCTCCCCAATCTTCATCGTTATTCAGTCCTTTTATAATGGTTTCCTGCATAGCAAAATCCATTGGGCTTTTTAAATTCGATTGGTAGCCATCTTTATTCGGGTGCCCTTGTTGCCAGTAGGCAATCAGCAATGGGTTGGAAGTCCATTCTTCGCCCACAATATTGAAATTGGGATACTCGTTCATAATTTCACCTGCCCATTCGCTCATAAAATCCTTGTCGGGGTACGGATAGGTATCTTGACGGATGCCACCAAGATTGGCCATTTCAATCCACCAAATACTATTTTGAATGGTGTATTTTGCCATAAAAGGGTTTCGTTGGTTCATATCGGGCATGGACGAAACAAACCAGCCTTCGCTCATATTATCCCGATCGATTTTTGAAGCGTAAAAATCTTGGTTGGTGGTGCGCCTATGGCTTGTGGTAATGCTTTTGCTATTGTCCCAATTCGCCAAATTATCAATATAATTATCTTGATGGTTTATCCAATCCTTAAAGGGCAAATCCTTCATCCACCAATGTTCCAACCCGCAATGGTTGGCCACTTGGTCCATAATCAATTTCATGCCTTTTTTTGACATTTCGGAAGAAAGTTCCAAGTACTCATCCAAAGTACCAAAACGCGGATCAATCTCATAAAAATCGGTCATGGCATACCCGTGGTACGACCCCTGAGGCATATCGTTGGTCAACAATGGCGACGACCAAATGGCCGTAAAACCCAAATCTGAAATATAATCCAAATGGTTGATAATTCCTCTAATGTCGCCACCGTGGCGTGCATAATCGTCAGATCTATCAATGGTTTTCTCATTGAGCGATTCCACGATGTCGTTATCGGGGTTGCCGTTTGCAAACCGGTCGGGGGTAATCAAATAAACAGCATCACTACTATCAAACCCCACATAATCTTCGGCGGATTTTTCTCTGGATTTCAGTTCATAAGTCTGCACCAATTCAGCTTCATTTTCCTTTTTGAAAACCATATTGAATTTTCCTGCGGAAGCAGTTTCCAAAATTTCCAAATCAAGGAACAGATAATTGGGGCTATCGGCTTTATGTACCTTTACCAACTTTACGCCGTTGTATTCAATTTCTGGCGAATATTCAGAAATATTGGGGTGTTTCACCAACAACTGAAGGTTTTTATTTTTAAAGCCCACCCACCAATTTAATGGCTCGATGCGCTCTAGGTCCTGTCTTTCCTCTACCACAGAAACGGTTCGGGTTTCATCTGTTGCCATTT
>CAZZDI010000082.1:3734-11426 GCA_964653155.1 uncultured Flavobacteriaceae bacterium
TTTCCTATTAAGTTAGGATAGGTGCGGCAAACTCCTGTTGGACGTACCGCCTCATGGGCATTGACCATCACTTTATAATCGGCTGCTTTTTCAATGGCATATTGGTAGTGGTTAACGACGAATTGGCTGTAATGGTGCTCGCCACGCGGAATGATATCGCCAACATACCCGCTTTTTACGGCATCGTAACCGTTGTCTTTCATAAATTGGTAGGCTGCATCCAAATGGCGTTCGTAATTCCTCACCGATCCTGAAGTTTCGTGGTGCATGATCATTTTAACACCTTTTGACTTGGCATATTCGCGAATACCGTCCACATCAAAATCGGGATATGGCGTTACAAAATCGAACACATAATCTTTAGATTTTCCGAACCAATCTTCCCAGCCTTCGTTCCAGCCCTCAACCAGCAAACCATCAAAACCGTGCTCTGAAGCAAAGTCTATGTAACGTTTTACCTTTTCGTTATTAGCTGCATGTTTTTCATTCGGCTTCACTTTTGAATAATCGGTAACGCCCAATTGTACTGATGGCAGCTCGTCCGTATAGGCCCAGCTACTTTTTCCGGTAATCATTTCCCACCAAACGCCCATGTATTTTACGGGCTTAATCCACGATGTGTCTTCTATTTTACAGGGTTCGTTTAAATTCAAGGTGATTCTTGAAGCTAAAATGTCGCGGGCATCATCGCTTACCAAAACGGTTCTCCACGGCGAATTGCAAGGCGCTTGCATATAGCCTTTATCGCCAACGGCATCGGGCGTTAAATGCGATTGAAAAACTAAATTTTCATCATCTAAATTTAGATGCATACAGGAATAATCAATCAACGCTGCTTCATGAAGGTTAATGTACAATCCCTCATCAGTTTTCATCATTAAAGCCGTTTGCACCCCCGTTTTTGAAAACTGCTCTTGCGAGGCATTGTGCGTTACAGCGGTATCGAACAGCCCTCTGATTTCAGAAAGTTTGGATTCGGTATAATCATATTCTTGCGAATCGTAATCGCCCGGAATCCAAAGTGCGGTATGGTCGGCCGTCATAGCGAACTCGGTATGCTCTTCTTTAATGACGAAATACACCAATTTATCTTGCTGTGGAAATTCGTACCGGAACCCCAATCCGTCGTCAAACAACCTAAAACGGACGAGAACAGCCCGCTCTGTTTCATTTTGTGTTAAGGTAACGGCCAGCTCGTTGTAGTGGTTTCTAATTTCCTTTTCTTCGCCCCAAACGGGTTGCCAAGTGTCATTAAACGTGGTGGTTTCGGTTTTTGAAATGGTAAAATCGTCCAACAGCGATTTTTCATCATTTTTTAATTCCAAACCTAAACGGCTCGGTTTTATAACCGTTTGGTTTTTGAACGACAGTTGATAGGTCGGTTCGCCATTTTCAGTTAATGAAAACTGCATTATCAAATTTCCATTTGGCGATTTTAACTCTTGTGAATTCCCGACAAACACCGAAAATGTAATGCTTAGGATTACTGTAAATACTTTCATTTCTTTAGTTTTTTTTAATTTATGCTGTCATTAAGCTATTCGGGGCAATGGTTACGGATTTATTGTTAATTAAAAGTTCCAGTTCCTTATCGCCTTCCAATTCAAATTTGGCATCAGTTTGCGATACATAAACTTTTAAAATCTGGTTTCTGAAATTCACTTTAAACGAATAAGCCTTCCATTGTTTTGGTATTTTTGGGGTAAACGATAATTTGTTGTCACAAATGCGCATACCGCCAAAACCTTCTACAATACTCATCCAAGTGCCGGCCATAGAGGTAATATGCAGGCCTTCGTGAACTTCTTTATTGTAATCGTCCAGATCCAATCGCGATGTGCGCAAATAGAACGTGTAGGCTTGCTCCATTCTATTTAATTTTGCAGCTTGAATGCTGTGCACACAGGGCGACAGTGAGCTTTCGTGTACGGTAAATGGTTCGTAAAAATCGAAATGACGCTTCAATTCTTCATTACTGAAATGGTCTTCAAAAAAGTAGAAACCCTGTAATACATCGGCCTGTTTAATGTACGGCGAACGCAGAATGTGGTCCCAGCTCCAATTTTGGTTAATGGGGCGTTGCGATGGATCCAAATCGGAAACCGTAATGAGTTCCTTATCTAAAAATCCGTCCTGTTGCAGAAATACGTTATGTTTTTCTGAAAACGGCAAATACATATTATCGGCAACGGCTTTCCATTCAGCCAATTCTAAAGTAGAAAGTTTTACCTTTTTCATGATTCGTTTAAAATCTGAAACGTATTCCTCCTCCACTTTACTAATGTTTTCAATGGCATAATTGATGCACCATTGTGCCAAATAGTTGGTGTACCAATTGTTATTGACGTTGTTTTCGTATTCGTTGGGACCCGTTACCCCTAAAATAACGTATTTATTTTTGTCGGTTGAAAAATTGGCGCGTTGGTGCCAGAAGCGGGCAATGCCAATTAACACTTCGAGTCCTTTTTCGGGGATATAACTGTAATCGCCCGTATAGCGATAGTAGTTATAAATGGCAAAAGCAATAGCACCGTTTCTGTGGATTTCCTCAAAGGTAATTTCCCATTCGTTGTGGCATTCTTCACCGTTCATAGTAACCATTGGGTATAATGCCGCCCCGTTTTTAAAGCCTAATTTTTCGGCATTTTCAATGGCTTTTTCCAAGTGGTTGTAGCGGTATTCCAAAAGCGTTCGGGCTACGTTTTGGTCTTTTGTTGCCATGTAAAACGGAATGCAATACGCCTCGGTATCCCAATAAGTGCTGCCTCCGTATTTTTCTCCGGTAAAGCCTTTGGGGCCAATGTTTAAACGGGAATCGCGGCCCAAATAGGTTTGGTTCAACTGAAAAATATTGAAACGGATGCCTTGCTGTGCCTTCACATCGTCTGAAATAGTGATATCAGACATGCTCCAAATAGCGGCCCAAGCTTCTTTTTGGTCTTCCAACAATTTTGAAAATCCTTTTTCAACAGCGCTTTTCAATACTTTTTTTGCTGCCGAAACCAATTTTGCTTTATCATGATTTCTGTCCACTACATAACCACCAAATTTATGGATGGTTAAGGTTTCGTTCTGTTTTATTTGATGCTGATAACCTAGTGAAACATAGGTGTTATCGACTTCAATTTTAGGGTCATCCGCAACTGGTTTATCACCAACAAACACTTGTGACTCCATAAAAGCACAAACATGGAAGTTGGTTTTCATGGTTTTAGTTTCAATGAAGGCTTGATGCTTTTCGTGACTTACATTCAAAGTGTCCCAAAATTTATCGTCCCAATTGGTATCTTCATTGGTAATCCCAGAATCCAAATACGGTTTAAAGGTAATTTCGGCATCACCGTTTAAAGGTTTAATTTGGTATTGGATGGCGCCCAATTCATCTGAATCCAAACTCAAAAAGCGTTTGGTTTCCACCTGAACAACTACTCCATTTTGCAAAGTGGCCGTAAAACTTCTAGACAACCAGCCTGCTTTCATGTTGAGTTCCCTTCTGAAGTTTTCTACGGATTTGCAGGTGAATAAATCGAGCGGTTCGCCGTTTATTTCTACGTTTATGCCAATCCAATTGGGCGCATTCAGCACTTTGGCAAAATACTCGGGATACCCGTTTTTCCACCAGCCTACTCGGGTTTTATCGGGATAATATACGCCGGCAATATAGCTTCCCTGAAACGTATCTCCCGAATATTGTTCCTCAAAATTGGCCCGTTGCCCCATGGCCCCGTTGCCCAAACTGAACAAGCTTTCGGACGATTTTACGCGACCGGCATCAAACCCTTCTTCAATAATAGACCAGCGATCTGGTTTTATATAATCTTGATTCATTTTTTTTCAATATCTGAACGTTTTTAAGCGCTCTGTTCCTCCTTCTTTTTTCCTAAAAACAATGTTTTGATAACATCGGTATTAATTTCCGTTAGGCTTTCAAAATTGAAATCGGCCTCTTTCAAAGTGTCTTTGTCTCCAATACCCACTGAAACCATATTGGCCGTGTTGGCGGCTTCAATTCCTGCCATGGCATCTTCAAAAACCACACAGTTTTCGGGGTTTACACCTAATTTTTGTGCACCTATCAAAAACACCTCGGGGTCGGGTTTTGCTTTGCTAACGCTGTTGCCATCAACAATACCTGCAAACCGATTGTAAATGCCCACCTGCTTTAAAATGAGCGGTGCGTTTTTACTGGCCGATCCCAACACATATTTCACTCCCAAATCATCTAGAGTATTTAAAAGTTTTTCTGCTCCGGGAAGCAATTCACTGGCGTCCATTTTGGTGATAAACTTTAAATATTCTTCATTTTTACTGATTAGAAATTCTTGTTTTTTTTCTTCGGAAATGGTGACGTTTCCTATGTCCAGCAAAATTTCCAACGACCTAACACGACTAACGCCTTTCAACAATTCGTTGTGTTGTTCGGTAAATTCAACCCCTAACTTATCTGCAAGATTTTTCCATGCTAAAAAATGATACTTGGCGGTATCTACAATAACACCGTCTAAATCGAATATAACTCCTGTTTTTTTCATTTTAAGATTTTATAATATCGTCAACATCTTTAACCTTTCCGACCAAAGCTGCTGCAATTAAAAAGCTGATACCGCTCATTACCAGGGCAAAAATGGCTTGGTTGCCGTAGGCATACTTCACCAATGGCCCACCAATTAAGGCATTGATAATTTGTGGCATCACGATAAAAAAGTTGAAAATACCCATGTAAACCCCCATTTTTTTGGGAGAAATTGACCCGGCCAAAATAGCATAAGGCATAGCCAAGATACTGGCCCAGGCAATACCCACGGCCACCATAGAGACAATCAACCAGTTTTTATCGGGCATAACATACATGGAAAGCAATCCTAAACCGCCTATAATTAGCGAAAGTGAATGGGTCTTTTTCCGTCCTATTTTTTTGGCTATGAACGGTAAAGCAAAAGCATAGAATGCCGATACCAAATTGTAAACTCCAAACAGGATGCCTACCCAATCGCCTGCATCTTGGTAAGCTGCACTGCTACTGTCGGTATGTAACAAACCATAAGTGTGTTGGGCTATGGCGGGAGTGGAAAACACCCACATGCCGAAAAGTCCGAACCAGGAAAAAAACTGAACCCAAGCCAATTGGCGCATGGTTTCAGGCATTTTTTTGAAATCATCAAAAATATCCAAAAGACTGGATTCTTTTTCTTCAACTACGGCTTCAATTTCTTCTGATTTAGTTTTTTCAGCTTCAAAATGTGCTAATTCTTCTGGAGAATATTCTTTGGTGGTTAAAACCGTTACCAAAATTGAAACGACCAAAACCACAGCGCCAATGATGAAAGATAAAATTAAATTCATCGGCACGGCACCTTCAGAAGTTTGGTTTGAAACCCCAAACCAATTGGTTAGGGCATAAGGCAACCACGAACCTATTACGGCACCAAAGCCAATAAGTGCGGTTTGCACACTAAAACCCATGGTTCGTTGGTCGGTTCTTAAATTATCGCCCACCAAGGCCCGGAAAGGTTCCATGGCTATGTTGAACGAGGCATCCATAACCATGAGCATGCCCGCACCTACCCAAAGTGGAGGCAAAAATGCGGTAAACATATGGGCTTGTGGCATAAGTACCAAACCGACCGATGCTAAAATGGCTCCAATTAAAAAGTATGGTTTTCTTCGGCCGAAACGCCCCCAGGTTTTATCGGAATAATGACCGATAACCGGCTGAACAATCAACCCCATTAAAGGCGCTATTATCCAAAACCACGACAGTTCGTGAACATCGGCCCCAAAAATTTGAAGTATCCTACTGGCATTGGCATTTTGAAGGGCGAACCCCATCTGGATTCCCAAGAAACCGAAACTCATGTTCCAAATTTCCCAGAAACTTAATCTACGCTTTTCCATTAAATAGTATGTTTAATTAATACTATTTGATAAGCGGTATTACTTATCAAAACTTAAGTGAGAAGTGAAAATATAAGTTTTGATTTCGCATCAAAGATATAAAAGAATTTTGTTTTTCCTAATAAAAAAATTTTTACCGAAACTATTTAGTTGATTCTCTTTCAATAATTTCGGTCTCTATCACCACTTTAATAAAGTCGCGTTTTTCCTCATTATTGGTAAAATATTGATGGCTTTCGGCATCATCGGCCTCCAGTCGATCTATCAATAAATTTGCTGCTTGTTCTCCCATTTTTTGTCCGTGCTGGCTTACCGTGGTTAAACTGGGCGTGGCATGTTTTGAGAGCACACCATCTGTAAATCCAATTACTTGGATGTCGTCCGGCACTTTCATTCCCAATTTCCCAGCAACTTTCATGGCTGTTACGGCATACAACTCGTTAACCGCAAATACTCCATCAATGTTAGGGTTCAATTTAAAAAACTGGGCGATTTCGGCCTCCAAAAGTTCTAAATGGTTTTCTACGTTTAGGCTGTCGTCTATCTTTAAAATCATGTTGGGGTTAGCCTCCATTCCATGATCCTCAAACGCTTTAAGATAGCCTTGCGTTCTTAACTTACCAACGCTAACATAGTCCATTGTGGTAATTAGGGCAACGTTTTTGCAGTTATTTTCAATGAGCTTGTTTACGGCTTTTACGGCGCCAATAAAATCGTCAACGATTACTTTATCGCATTCTACTTCATCTACTACCCTATCGAACATCACTATGGGCATGCCTTGGTTTATGGTCGCATGAAAATGGTGGTAATCCTGCTTCAACAGAGTTTCTTTTGAAATGGAAAGGATAAACCCATCAATACTGCCATTGGCAAGCATTTCCATGTTGATGATTTCTTTGGTAAACGACTCGTTGGACAACCCCACAATAACATTATAACCACGCCGATTGGCCACCCGCTCGATGCCACGTATTACGGTTGAAAAAAAGTGGTGCACAATTTCGGGGATTAAAATACCCACGGTTTTGGTTTTTCGGTTTTTTAAGCTTAGTGCAATATTATTGGGCTTGTAATTATACAGCTTTGCAAAAGCCTGGATTTTTTGGGTGGTATCTTCACTAATTTCCCTACTGCCGCTCAAGGCTTTTGAAACCGTTGACACAGAGACCTCTAGCTCTTTAGCAATTTGCTTTAATGTTATCTTTTTTTTCATAGCTTAAAATCACAACTAAATATAGTGATTAAATATTTCTGCACGCAGGCTTGTCAAAACATTTTTTACCCGCTAAAATATACGATTTTATAATAATCGCCCCTTCATAATGAAAACTTATCAACACGAAAACGTTTTCGCTAATAATTTCGTAACAAAAAATTATTCCTTAACATTTTCTTTACATAAGTTTGAATCGAGAAGTGAAAATATAGCTAAACTATTTAATTCATTATTTAACAAAATTATATGAAAACAACTACTAAAGGTTTGCTGTTTTTTATGCTGGTTTTGCCCGTTTTCCTATTTGGACAAAATAGCTTAAAAGGAACAGTAACAGAGCAATCAACTTCCATTCCGCTTCCGGGGGTAAACGTAGTGATAAAGGGCACCACAACCGGTACCGCTACCGATTTTGACGGACAGTACGAAATTGAAGTTAACCAGGGTGATGTTTTGGTGTTCACCTATATGGGCTACCAAATGCAGGAAATAACCTATTCGGGTCAGGCCTCTTTAAACGTTCAGTTGAACGAAGATGCCGCCCAACTTGAAGAAGTGGTTATTATTGGTTATGGCAG
>CAZZDI010000083.1:0-11212 GCA_964653155.1 uncultured Flavobacteriaceae bacterium
GTTTGAATCGTACAAAGGTTTCCTTTTCGGATCGTTAAATCCAGAAGTACCATCGTTAGAAGAATATCTGGACGAAGCCAAAGTCATCATCGATCAAATTGTGGATCAAGCGCCCGAAGGTTTAGAAATTCTGAACGGAACTTCATCGTACATCTACAACGGAAACTGGAAATTACAGATGGAAAACGGTGCAGATGGGTACCATGTTTCGTCGGTTCATTGGAATTATGTGGCAACGATGGGAAGAAGAGATTACGCCAAAGAGTCTACCAAAGCGGTTGATGCCAATGGTTGGTCAAAATCTGTGGCAGGTGTTTATGGTTTCAAACATGGACATATTCTTTTGTGGACCAATAAATTAAACCCAGAAGTAAGTCCGATTTACCAACAAAAAGATCGATTAATCGAAGAGTTTGGTGAAGACAAAGCTGGATTTATGGTGAATATGACGCGTAATTTGGGAATTTATCCAAATGTTTTCTTTATGGATCAATTTTCGACGCAAATCCGTGTCATCAAACCAATTTCTGTAAACGAAACCGAAGTAACCATTCACTGTTTTGCACCAAAAGGCGAAAGTGCCGAAGAACGTGCAACGCGCATCCGTCAGTACGAAGATTTTTTCAACGTAACCGGAATGGGAACGCCTGATGATTTGGAGGAATTCCGTTCGTGTCAAATTGCTTATCAATCGACTGAATTAAAATACAACGATATGAGTCGCGGGGCAAATCATTGGATTTATGGGCAAGACGAACAAGCAAAAGTTATGAATATTCATCCGATTATTTCGGGCATCAAATCCGAAGACGAAGGGTTGTTCATTACCCAACACGAATATTGGAAAGATTCATTGAAAGAAGGAATCGCAAAAGAAGTGTCTAACGAAGTAACAGTTTAAAAAACATGGAAAATTATCAAAAAATATTGGCTTTTCTTTACCAAGAAGCACGTCATTTAGACGAGAGAAATTGGGACGAATGGTTGAAATCGTACGACGAAGATTGTGTCTTTTGGATGCCAAGTTGGGACGATGAAGATCAGCTTACCCAAGATCCACATAGCGAAATTTCATTGATTTATTATCCCAATAAAGGTGGATTAGAAGATCGTGTGTTCCGCATCAAAACCGAGCGTTCATCAGCATCTATGCCCGAACCTAGAACTTCTCACAACATCAGTAATGTAGAGATTTTAGAAGAAAACGACAACGAAATTAAAATCAGATTCAATTGGTTTACGCTTTCGTATCGATACAAAACAACCGATCAATACTTCGGAACCAGTTTTTATACCTTAAAAAAACACGAAGATTCGTATTTGATCAGCAACAAAAAAATCATCCTGAAAAACGATTATATCCGTCAGGTTTTAGACATCTATCATATCTAAATCAGAAATTCTATGGCAAAAGTAGCATTAAATTTTGAAGATGGAATCACGCGTTTCATCGAAACAAATCCTTACGAAAGCATTGCTGATGCAGCTTATCGCGAAGGTATTAACATTCCATTGGATTGTACTGATGGCGCTTGCGGAACTTGTAAATGTTTATCGAAAAGCGGAACATTTGATCCGGGTGATTATATCGAAGAAGCATTGACTGACGAAGAAGCAGAACAAGGCTATGGATTGGCATGTCAAATGATTCCTGAAAGCGATATGGTGGTTGATATTTTGGCGAGTTCGGCAGCTTGTAAAGTCGAAGCAACTGCTTATGCGACCGAAATTACAGCGTTAACTTTTTTATCAACTGAAATTGTAAAGTTAAACGTTAAAATTACCGACGGACGCCACATCACGTTTTTATCAGGACAATATGCCAATATTTTGGTTCCGGGATCAACCGAAACACGTTCATACTCGTTCTCGTCTTTGTCTGATGCTGATGAAATGGAATTCATCATCCGATTATTACCACAAGGTTTAATGTCCGATTATCTGCGTAAAGCACAAGTCGGCGATGCATTGGAAATCACCGGCCCATTGGGCAGTTTTTACAGCAGAGCAGTTTCTAAACCTACCTTATTTTTTGCAGGTGGAACAGGTATTGCACCTTTTATTGCGATGTTGGAACAGTTGGAAACCGAAACTTGTCAGCAGCCAATTCAATTGTATTACGGCGCAACAACAACCGAAAATGTAGTCGAATTGGATCGAATCAATGCCTATAAAAATATAAAAGTTCAACCATCGGCTTGTGTATCAAACGAAGAATCTTCGCAATATGCAACGGGATTTGTAACCCAATGGATTACCAAAGAACAACTAACCGAAAATAATTACGATGTGTACATCTGTGGACCAAAGGCCATGGTAGATGCCGTAAAAGCAGCTTTGGACGAACAACAAATTACCTATGATAATTTTTATACCGAAAAATTTATCCCAACAGGTGCAACAGCATAATGAATATGATATTTAAAGATCGATTTAATAATAAAGTAGCCATCGTTACCGGTGCCGCACAAGGCATTGGTAAAGGCGTGGCAGAACGATTGGCAAAAGAAGGTGCAAAAACCATCTTGGTCGATCGCTCTGATTTGGTGATCGAAGTGACCAAATCATTACAAGATCAAGGTTTAGATGCTATGTATGTGACTGCCGATTTAGAAACTTACGAAGGTTTTCAAAAAGTAGTCAACGAAACCTTGAAACATGCTGAAAACATAGATATTCTAATTAATAATGTAGGTGGAACCATTTGGGCAAAACCGTTTGAACATTACCAAGAAGACGAAATCATCAAAGAAATTAACCGCTCTTTGTATCCTACTATTTGGGGATGCAGAAGTGTGTTACAACCAATGATTGCAAACGGTGGCGGTGTCATCATCAACGTGTCGTCTATCGCTACGCGTTCCATCAATCGTGTGCCTTACGCCGCTGCCAAAGGTGGTGTAAATGCCCTAACGGCTTCATTGGCTTTTGAGCAAGCACCCAACAACATTCGGGTAGTTGCCATTGCAACCGGTGGTACCGAAGCGCCCGAACGCATCATTCCACGCAACGAAAATCCAATGTCCGAACAAGAAAAAGTTTGGTATCAACAAATCGTCGATCAAACCCGAAATTCATCGCTCCAAAAAAAATACGGAACCGTTGAAGATCAGGTCAGTGCGATATTATTTGTCGCCTCAGACGAAGCAAAATTTATAACAGGAGTAACCATTCCTGTTTCTGGTGGAGATTTGGGTTAAACAGCCTAAAACTCCATTTTATTTAATAGAAATTTAAGAGCAAACGACTCCTAAAATCCGTAAATTTATACGAGTCAAAAAAGAGATAAAAATATGCCTACCATACAATTAAAAAATTTCAACTGCCATTATTTGTACGAAAATTTTGGACACGATCAAACCTTGGTTTTATCCAATTCTTTGGGAACCAATTTTTCGATGTGGGAAGATAATATTGACGAATTAAGCCATCATTTCAATATTTTACGTTACGATAAAAGAGGTCACGGAAAAAGTTCGATCCATCAAGAGCAATTGACCATTGCCGAACTGGGCGAAGATGTGGTGGAATTGGTAGATGCATTGAAATTAGAAAACGTGTATTTCTGCGGACTTTCAATTGGTGGTTTAACCGGACAATGGTTGGGCATACACCACGCAGACCGATTCAAAAAAATCATCATTGCCAACACAGCAGCCAAAATTGGTACGATCGAAGGTTGGGAAACACGCATCAAACAAGTAACTGATTTTGGTTTGGAAAGTATTTTAGAAGGAACAGCCACGCGTTGGTTTACACCCGAATACCGTCAACAAAATCCAGAAAAAGTAGAACAAATACTGAATGATTTTAAAGCCAATTCTTTGCAAGGTTACACCGCTTGTTGTCATGCTGTAGGTGTAGCCGATTTTAGGGAGGAATTACACAAAATCGAAATTCCTTTACTGATTATCGCTGGAGATAAAGACGAGGTAACCACAGTGGAAGACGGTCGATTTATACAAAAAAATGCAGGTGTAACGCATTTGGTTACGTTAAACGCTGCACATTTATCGAATATGGAGCATCCGCGCGAATTTACGAAGCACCTTATTCATTTTTTACAACATTAAAAAAACAAACAAAAGATATGAAAACAGTTCCTCAAATATCCTTAAAAGAAGCCGTTGCCTTAGTAAAAGACGGCGATATATTGTTGCAAGGTGGTTTTGGAATGACCGGAAATCCAGTTCATTTGATGCACGCCTTGGCCGAAACTTCTACCAAAAACCTCACGTTCATTGGTAATAATGTAGGTGAAGCAGGTATTGGTGGCGGACGATTATTGAGAAACGGTCAATTAAAGAAAATGATTGGTTCGTTTTTTACGTCTAATCCCGAAGCGGTAAAAGCAGCGCAAGATGGTGCCGTTGAATATGAATTATTGCCACAAGGAACCTTGGCAGAAGCCATTCGTGCAGGTGGAGCCGGTATTGGTGGTTTTTTCACACCAACTTCAGCCGGAACAGCTTTGGCAGAAGGTCGTGAAACGAAAATTTTAAATGGAGTGGATCAGGTTTTTATTCCAGGAATTCGTGGAAATGTTGCGTTTATCCGCGCTTGGAAAGCCGATACGGCTGGAAATTTACAATACCGTATGACCGAACAAAATTTTAACCGCGCCATGGCAACTGCAGCCGATTTGGTGATTGCCGAAGTAGAAGAAATTGTACCTGTGGGTGAAATTGCGCCAGAACACATTCATACGCCAGGTTCTTATGTTGATTATTTGGTGCAAGCGACCTTGACTTTAGAAGATTTGGGAAGTTCAGCTGCGGTTTCATCGAGCAAAAAAGTATCGGAAGCCCGAATGAATATGGCAAAACGTGCTTTAAAAGAACTAAAAAAAGGCGATGTGGTTAATTTAGGAATTGGTATTCCGACCTTGGTAGCGGATTTGATTTCGGAAGAGGACGGCATTATTCTACATACCGAAAACGGAATGTTAGGTGTTGGTCCAGCTCCGACTGATGGTGGTGGCGCAATGGATTATCCCGTAAATGCAGGAAAAGTGCCGATTACAGCCTTGAATGGTTCGTCGTATTTTGATTCAGCCGATTCTTTTGCGATGATTCGTGGGAAACACGTTGATGTGGCTGTAATGGGCGGATTGGAAGTAGATGAACAAGCGAATTTAGCCAATTGGGCAGTACCAGGTCAACCTTTGTTGGGCGTAGGTGGCGCGATGGATTTGGCTTCTGGAGCGAATAAATTAATCATTACGATGATGCATACCGAACGTGATGGTTCGCCTAAAGTTGTTCCAACTTGTGAATTGCCGTTAACAGCGATCAAAGCCGTGGATATGGTGATTACCGATAAAGCCGTTTTTGAATACATCGATGGACAATTAACCTTGACAGAGTTGATGCCAAACGCAACTTTAGAAGATGTACGCGCAACGACCACAGCGAAATTTGTAGAAAAATTGGATTAAAAAATGTATAATGTAAACCCGTTGGATGTAATTATTTCCACCACATAGAAACATAGATTTTTCTTATGTTTTTGAAGGATTATGATAGACGTTTTACTTTTCGCATAGCAAACTATGTGAAAAATAGTATTATTTTCTATCCCTTCTTTACCAATTAGTTATAATTCTATGCGTCTAAGTGGTTAATTTTTATTTATTTTGAATTACACCCAACGGGTTAATGTAATAATTTTGCAGAATCCACCTAAAAAAATATCAATGGACAGATTCCTTCAAAAAATTATTACGTCGCAACTCATTATTTACACCGCTCGTTGTTTGATAGGTTTCGTCATTGGATATAAATTGCTGTTGGCTTTTCCCGAATACGAACTATTTTGGTTGTTGTTATCCATTATTTTGGTTATTTCGCCCGAAGGAAAAGATTCGCGCAAACTGACCATTGACAGGGTACGTTCTAATTTCATCGGTTCTTTTGTCGGTCTGTTTTGCTTGATGATTGACCAAAATTTGAATATTGGTGTTTTGATGTTTGGCATCGTTGCTACAAGTGCAATTTGTTACCTTTTTAAGATAATGAATACCGCACGGGTAGCCGTTGTAGCGTTGTTGATTATTTTATTGCAACCACATTTGTCTGATATTGAATTGACACCGTTTGTGCGTTTTGCTACCGTTACAGTAGGATGTTTAATTGGCTTAACGATTACTGTTTTAAGCTCGATGCTGATTCGGAAACTGAAAAGAAAATACGGAATTGCTTATTGATTCTTCCTGCAAAATTTTGAATCTAAATCGTCAGTTCGAGTGTTTTTTGTGGAATAAAATGGAACAAAAAATGTATCGAGAACATTGATTTTCAACCGAAGGAGAAACCCCGTGTTAGGGATTACCTTCGGGCAATTCGGCTAAAGCCTCGGGTGAAGTGAAAATCCTTTTGTGGAGTGTAACGGAACAAAAGATTGAAACGAATAGCCCGACCCCCGCCTCGACGGGGAACACCCAAAAAAAAGAACTAATTAAAATCTAAAAAAATGAATAAAGAAGCATATATAATAGACGGAATTCGAACGCCAGTAGGTAGTTTCGGAGGGACTTTAGGCGCTGTGCGTGCCGATGATTTGGCAGCAATGGTGATTGAAGAGTTGGTGAAAAGAAACCCCGATATTCCCAAGGAAGCTATTGACGATGTCATTTTAGGATGCCATAATCAGGCGGGAGAAGATAACCGAAATGTAGCTCGAATGGCAGCTCTCTTGGCAGGCTTACCCGTTACTGTTCCTGGTGAAACGGTGAATCGCTTATGTTCATCGGGTATGGCGGCAATTGTACATGCCAACCGTGCGGTAAAAGCAGGCGATGGCGATTTGTTTATTGCCGGTGGCGTGGAGCACATGACGCGCGGTCCTTTGGTGATTTCTAAACCATCGAAAGCTTTTGGAACCGATTCTAAAATGGAAGATTCATCGTTTGGCTGGCGCTTTGTCAATCCAAAAATGAATGAAGTTTACGGTACCGATCCTATGGGAATTACTGCAGAGAATTTAGTAGATATGTATCAGATTTCTCGTGAGGATCAAGATAAATTTGCGTTGGCATCGCAATTAAAAGCGACAAAAGCGCAAGAAAACGGTCGGTTGGCTGAAGAAATTATGGATGTGGTCATTCCGCAACGTAAAGGAGATCCGATTGTATTTTCAAAAGATGAGTTTGTTCGACCAAATTCTACGATAGAAGGATTGCAAAAACTCAGACCTGCCTTTAAAAAAGACGGAAGCGTTACCGCAGGAAATGCTTCGGGATTAAACGACGGTGCTGCAGCAGTTTTTGTAGCATCGGGCGAAGCAGTTGAAAAATATCGTTTAAAACCTATGGCTCGGATTGTATCTTCGGCTGTAACTGGTGTAGAACCACGCATTATGGGTATTGGTCCTGTTACTGCCACGCAAAAAGCCTTGGAAAGAGCTGGACTGACATTAGATGATATCGATGTGATGGAGTTCAACGAAGCCTTTGCTGCACAAGCTTTGGCGTGTACAAGAGCATTGGGCTTAGCCGATGACGACCCTCGCATCAACAGAAACGGTGGTGCAATTGCTATCGGGCATCCGTTAGGTATGTCAGGTACCAGAATTACTTACACTGCTGCTTTAGAATTGCAGAAAACACAAGGAAAATATGCTTTAGCTACTATGTGTGTGGGCGTTGGACAAGGTTATGCTATTATTTTAGAGCGCGTGTAATTTTTCAACACTGCATAACTTTTGAAATTTTCTTTAATTCGAAGTGTACTATACATTCATAAGTAATAAAATGAAAACAAATAGTTATTTTTTTACCACATAGATTCTGTATTTACTGTTGAACAATTTTTAGGTTACATGGTTTTTGTATCTTACAAATAAACATAGCATGACTATGTGTTTTATCAATGATAAAAACTACATATACCTTTTGTTGTCTATAATTTGCTAATAAATCGGTAAACAACTTTTTCTATTGTGGTTCAAAAAGATAAAAATCTATGCATCGGTAGATATTTTATAATGCACTTCGGTTTTTCTTTAAAAAAATAAATCCTGCAAGGTTTTCGAGGCCTTGCAGGTATAATAAATATTGTTCGAGAGTCAGCTGAAATCTGACTACTGAAATCTGAAATCTGACAAAAATGAGTAAAAAACAAGACATATTAACTGCTGCCCTAAACCTGTTTACCGAACAAGGTGCAAGAGCGACTTCTACTAAATCTATTGCGTTGGAAGCTGGTGTGTCTGAAGCCCTTATTTTCAAACATTTTGGAACAAAAGACAATTTGTTGGAAGATCTAATCAAAAAAGGGTATGTGGAAGCTGTGCGTATTACCAATCATTTTTTAAATACAGAAAAAGAAAGTGATTTTTTAGCTCAGTTTATCGAATTACCCTTGCATTTAGTGACTAATCAATTTGATTTTTGGCGCATGCAATATAAAATATTACCGCTCAATCAGATTGCGCAACACTACCACATCAATTTTATGAAACCCAGTCGTAGTCGGTTGATTGAAACTTTTGAGGCTTTAAATTATCCACAAGCCGAAACCGAAGCTGAAATTGTTTTATTGTTGATTGATAATCTGTGGAAAAGCTTTGTTTCCGAAAGGTTATCAGCTAAAACTTGTGAAGAAATAATCCTACTTTTAAAAAAGAAATATGGGGTGTAAAAAATATTGAGAGGGTATAAAAAACTTTCTTTCTACAAAATTTCCTATCTACAACTTTTTGAAGCATCTCTAAATTTAACGTACCTTTGTAGTTAAAATTTTCAACGATGGCAACAAAGGAAAAAGTAAAAAAAGAAACCCCGTTAATGCAGCAATACAATCAGATAAAAAACAAATATCCTGATGCGTGTTTGTTGTTTCGAGTGGGCGATTTTTACGAAACCTTTGGCGAAGATGCCGTTCGTACCGCAAAGGTTTTAGGCATTACTTTAACCAAACGCGGAGCAGGCTCCAGCAGCGAAACCGAATTGGCTGGTTTTCCGCATCACTCTTTAAATGTGTATCTTCCTAAATTGGTAAAAGCAGGTTTGCGCGTGGCAATTTGCGATCAGTTAGAAGATCCTAAAATGACCAAAACCATTGTAAAACGTGGAGTTACCGAATTGGTTACACCAGGCGTTGCCATTAATGATGAAGTTTTACAATCAAAAAGTAACAACTTTTTAGCTGCATTGCATTTTGGTAAAAAAAACATCGGAATTGCTTTTTTAGATGTGTCAACCGGCGATTTTTTAACGTCGCAAGGAAACGAAGAATACATCGACAAATTGTTACAGAACTTTAAACCGAGTGAAGTTTTAGTCCAAAAGGGAAATAAAAATCATTTTCTGCACCATTTTGGAAGTGATTTTAACTTGTTTTATTTAGAAGACTGGATTTTTAAAGACGATTATGCCAACGAAAGTTTAACCAATCATTTTAAAACCAATTCATTAAAGGGTTTTGGAATTGATGAATTACAGGAAGGTATTATTTCGTGCGGTGCTATTTTATACTATCTTTCTGAAACACAACACAATAAAATTCAACATATAACGAATATTCAGCGAATTGCCGAAAATGCGTATGTGTGGATGGATCGATTTACGATTCGAAATTTAGAATTGTACGGTTCAGCCAACGAAAATGCCACTACCCTATTAGATGTGATCGATAAAACATTGTCACCTATGGGCGGACGTTTGCTAAAACGCTGGTTGGCATTACCTTTAAAGGATATTGATGCTATTAACAAGCGATTTGATGTAGTGGATTATTTCAAAGAAAATTCAGATGTTTTACAGGATTTTCAATACCAAATCAAACAGATTTCCGATTTAGAACGATTGATTTCTAAGCTGGCTACCGGAAAAATTTCTCCTCGTGAATTCGTTATTTTAAAAGAAAGTTTAGATGCGATTATTCCGTTAAAAGAATCGGCTTTACAATCTAAAAACGATGCACTAAAAGTTATTGGCGATAATTTACACGCTTGTGAATTGCTGCGAGAAAAAATTTCTACTACTATTTCTGCCGATGCTCCGGTGGCGTTAAACAAAGGAAATGCCATTGCAAACGGAGTTAATGAAGAATTAGACGAACTTCGGAATATTTCGCAATCGGGCAAATCATTTTTAGAAGCGATTGAACAGCGAGAAAGTGAAGCTACAGGAATTCCTTCATTGAAGGTAGCCTTTAACAATGTGTTTGGTTATTATATCGAAGTAAGAAATACACATAAAGATAAAGTTCCTGCAGATTGGATCCGCAAACAAACATTAGTGAATGCCGAGCGATACATTACCGAAGAATTAAAAGAATACGAAGCCAAAATTTTAGGTGCCGAAGAACGCATTTCTAAAATTGAAGCCGAAATTTATGAGAAATTCATAATGTGGTGTGCGCAGTATATTCAACCTGTTCAGCTCAATGCGCAATTGGTTGCTCAATTAGATTGTTTACAGTCATACACGCAATTAGCTATTGAAAGTAATTATGTACGACCAGAATTGGAAGAAAGTTTTGTTTTAGAAATCAAAGATGGTCGCCACCCAGTTATTGAAAAGCAGTTACCTATTGGAACGCCTTACATTGCAAACGATGTGTATTTAGACACCGATTCGCAACAGATTATTATGATTACTGGGCCAAATATGTCGGGTAAATCGGCTATTTTGCGTCAAACAGCATTGATTGTCTTGTTGGCACAAATGGGTTGTTTTGTTCCGGCAAGCTCTGTAAGAATGGGTATTGTTGATAAAATATTTACTCGTGTAGGTGCATCGGACAATATTTCTATGGGCGAATCGACTTTTATGGTGGAAATGAATGAAACAGCATCTATTCTGAACAATTTAACCAACCGAAGTTTGGTTTTGTTAGATGAAATTGGGCGGGGAACATCAACTTACGACGGTATTTCTATTGCTTGGGCAATTGCCGAATACCTTCACGAACATCCACAAAAAGCGAAAACACTATTTGCTACGCATTATCACGAATTAAACGATATGCACGAACAGTTCGATCGTATCAAGAACTACAATGTATCAGTTAAAGAACTAAAAGACAATGTATTATTTCTACGAAAATTAGTTCCAGGCGGAAGTGCGCACAGCTTTGGTATTCACGTGGCAAAAATGGCTGGAATGCCAAATTTAGTCGTACAAAAAGCTCAGAAAATCCTTAAAAAATTAGAAGCAAGTCATAAAACAGAAAATTCACAGGAAGCCTTGAAACAAGACGATTTACAA
>CAZZDI010000084.1:0-5909 GCA_964653155.1 uncultured Flavobacteriaceae bacterium
GCGTTCAGGATGACAAACAATTACATTATGTCAAACTATTCAGATTTAGCTATATTTCTTTTCTTGAAGATCATTTTTGGGCGTAAAGGTTGCTTGTTTTGTTAAACAGGCTTTTTAGAGTTGAAGTGCATTGCAATAATAATCACAAAAAAAGAGACTACCTGAAAAGGCAGCCTCTTTGTGTTCTTATGAATAGTAAGGATTACTGCCCTAACTCTTCAGCTTTATTTTCAATGGCATTTCCAGCTTCTTTCATGGCTTCGCCAGTTTCATTAATAGCATTGTCGGTTGCGTCAACAGCTTCGTCCATTGCTTTACCGGCCTCTTCCAAAGCGCCTTCTGTAGCGTCTGCGGCATCATCTGCGGCATTCTCTATAGCGTCGCCAGCATTTTCAATGGCGTCTTCAACAGAGTCGGCTTTTTTTGTGTCTCTACAAGATGTGAAACTTAAGGCAAGTGCCACTAACAAAACGGTACTTAATAATAATTTTTTCATTGGTTTTTTAATTTTAGTGTTAATTATTAAAGTTGATGGTTAATTTAACAACTTTTTTGTTAAAAACGTTAAAATTTCAACAAATAATTTTCTCAACTTTAAGGGTATATACGTAGGTAGTTTAGGATTTGGATTATCGCACCTTTATTTTTCTTTATAAAAGTAGAATTGGCGGTTCCGGTGTGGTGACGTTTCGCTTCATTATAAATTAATTCATCAAAAATGTTGTTGAGTTCCGTTTGGTTAGAAATAGAAAACATACCGCCATTATTAATTAAGTCTGTAGCTTCAGGAAACTTGTCGTAGTTTTTGCCGATAATTACGGGTACTCCAAATACCGCCGGTTCTAAAGTGTTGTGCAGGCCAGTATTGCCCATGGCACCGCCAACGTAAGCAATGTCGGCATAATTGTAAATTTTCGTTAGTAGGCCTATGGTATCAATTATAAAAACGTTTGCATTTTGAAGATTTGCGTTGTCTTTTTTTGAAAATAGTACATATGGCACCTTTAGTTGATTTTCAATATTTTTAATATGGCCAGACTTAATATCGTGTGGCGCAATAATAAATTTTACATTTTTCGGTGCTTTGGTGTTTATGTATTCCGATAAAAGTATTTCGTCCTCTGGCCACGAACTGCCAATAACCACACAAAGTTGGTCGTTTTTAAATTCCTCAATAAAAGGAAGGGTGTTGTCTTGTTTTAGCTGATTTGAAACCCTGTCGAACCGCGTGTCGCCACTAACGGTAACCTGCTTGTAGTTTACAGACTCCAATAATGTTTTGGAAACTTCGTTTTGGGTAAAAATGTGCTCAAACGCAAAAAGGGCATCACGAAGAGGTTTGCCAAATGGTTTAAAATAGGCTTGGTTTTCCCTAAAGGCTGCCGAAATTAAAATAGCCCGAAGTTGCCATTTTTTTATTTCATTTAAATAATTGGGCCAAATATCGTATTTCACAAAAACAGTGAGCTCGGGTTTCAATAAATTAATAAAACGTTTGGCATTTTTTGGAGTGTCCATAGGCAGATAAACCACCACATCAGCAAAGGGTGCATTTTTCCGCACCTCATAACCCGAAGGTGAAAAAAAAGTCAGTACAATTTTATGTGTTGCATATTGTTTTCTGAGCGCTTCAAAAATAGGAAGTCCCTGTTCGTATTCGCCCAAAGATGCACAATGGAACCACAAGGTTTTATCGTTTGGTGTTAAGGCCGATTTTAAGGTTTTAAAGCTCTGTTTTCTGCCGTCAACCCCGCTTTTAATTTTTGCGTTAAACCTTGCGGCACAATACAGTACAAAATTTGCTAAATAAATACCTATGTTGTAAATAAAATTCAAAATACGTTTTGTTTGCCGCTAAAATACATCACTTTAAATAAACAGACCTTAAATTCCGTATAAATCAAAAGCTTCAAATAAAATGTAATCGATAGCCTAAAATAATAGCAAATGTTTGATTGTTTGTAGTCAATGATTTTTGTAGTTTTGAAAACTATTATTCTGAAAGATTTTCGGTTGAAAAGCATTTCAAATAAAGGGAAAAGGCTATAACGCTTTTAAATGTCATGGCATTTGAAAGTTATAAATTTTGAGCGCGTGAGAAAAATTCAAATGGTAGACCTAAAAGGTCAGTACAACGACATAAAAGATGTTGTTAATCCCTCAATCCACGAGGTTATTGAAACCACTGCATTTATAAACGGACCAAAGGTTCACGAATTCCAAAAACAATTAGAAAACTATTTGGGCGTAAAGCACGTTATCCCGTGCGCTAACGGCACCGATGCCCTTCAAATTGCGATGATGGGCTTGGGTTTGAAGCCCGGTGATGAAGTAATTACGGCCGATTTTACCTTTGCGGCAACCGTTGAGGTGATTGCATTGCTACAATTAACACCCGTTTTGGTTGATGTTAATCCTGACGATTTTAATATTAACATTGAAGCCATTAAAAAGGCCATTACCCCAAAAACAAAAGCTATTGTTCCTGTGCATTTGTTTGGGCAATGTGCCGATATGGAATCTATTATGGCGATTGCCGAAGCGCACAATTTGTATGTTATTGAAGATAATGCACAAGCCATTGGAGCCACTTACACTTATAAAAATGGAAAAAAAGTAAAAGTGGGTACCATAGGTGATGTCGGTGCGACTTCGTTCTTTCCGTCGAAAAACTTAGGCTGCTATGGCGATGGCGGCGCTATTTTCACAAATAACGACAAGTTGGCGCATACCATTCGCGGTATTGTAAACCATGGGATGTATGAGCGGTACCACCATGATGTTGTGGGGGTGAATTCTAGATTGGACAGTATCCAAGCTGCGGTTTTGAATGCTAAATTGCCGTATTTGGATGGATACAATGAACGAAGAAAAAAAGCCGCAGATAGTTATGACGAAGCTTTTAAAAATATAGATAATATCATTACGCCGTTTAGGTCGGGTGAAACCGATAATCACGTGTTCCACCAATATACCTTACAGTTAAAGGGGGTTGACCGCGATGCACTGGTGAAGCATTTAAACGAAAACGACATTCCGTGTGGGGTGTACTACCCCATTCCTTTGCACAGGCAAAAGGCCTATTTGGACGACAGGTACAATGAAGCCGATTTTGAAGTGACCAACCAATTGGTAAAGGAAGTCATTTCATTGCCGATGCACACCGAATTGGACGATGAACAAATTGAATTTATAACTTCAACCATAATAAACTTTATAAATGGATAAAATTTTAGTTACCGGCGGCCTGGGTTTCATTGGTTCGCATACCGTTGTAGAATTGCAGAACGAAGGCTACGAAGTAGTGATAATTGACGATTTATCGAATTCTTCGGAAAACGTATTGGAAGGCATCACCGCCATAACCGGTAAAACGCCCATTTTTGAAAAGCTCGATTTAAAGGATAAAGCCGGGGTTGAGGCCTTTTTTGCCAAACACAGCGATGTAAAAGGTGTTATCCATTTTGCGGCTAGTAAAGCCGTTGGCGAAAGCGTACAAGAGCCGTTGTTGTATTACGAAAACAACATCGGTACGCTCGTTTATATTTTAAAGGAATTAAAAAAATTGCCCGAGGCTAGTTTTATTTTCAGTTCGTCGTGTACGGTTTACGGTCAGGCAGATGAATTGCCCATCACTGAAAATGCGCCTGTAAAGCAAGCCGAGTCACCTTACGGAAATACCAAACAAATTGGTGAGGAAATTATTCGAGATACCTGTAAAGTGGTGCCTAACCTTAAGGCTATTGCATTGCGTTATTTCAACCCTGTGGGAGCGCACGAATCGGCAGAAATTGGGGAGTTGCCAATTGGTGTGCCTCAAAATTTAGTGCCGTTTATTACGCAAACAGCCATAGGGTTACGGGAGAAGCTATCGGTTTTTGGAGATGATTATCCAACGCCAGATGGTACATGCATCCGCGATTATATCCATGTGGTCGATTTGGCGAAAGCACACGTTGTGGCACTTCAACGTTTATTAGGCAATAAAAACAAGGCCAATTATGAAACCTTTAATTTAGGAACTGGTAAAGGTAGTTCGGTGTTGGAAGTGGTGAAAGCTTTTGAAAAAGTGTCTGGTAAAAAACTGAATTACCAAATTGTTGGCCGTCGTGAGGGCGATATTATTTCAGCTTATGCCGATACTACAAAAGCTAATAACGAATTGGGCTGGAAAACCAAATTGACTTTAGATGATGCCATGCGATCGGCCTGGAAATGGGAACAGAAAGTTAGAGGGTAAATTATCAAAAAAAAGAATATAAAAAGAGGCTGTCTTAAAAGTTAAATTCTATGTCATATTGAGCCTGTTGAAATATCTCAATGTATTGATAATCAATATTGGTTTCGACAATCTCAACCTAAAAGACGGAAATTAAATGACTTTTAAGACAGCCTCTTTTTGTTTATGCTGTTTGTGTTTTCTTTTTTCTAAAACTCATAAAAACTAAAATAATCATTCCCGTGGTAACGGAAAGATCAGCCAGATTGAAAATGCCCGTTCTAAAAACCCCGCCCAAATCAATAAACAGAAAATCGGTTACTTTTCCGTAAACAATGCGGTCGTAAACATTGGCGATGCCCCCACCAATGATGCTGGCAAAGGCAAATAACGACCACTTATCCAAACTTTTGTCTTTAATAATATAACGCAGAACAAACCCCAAAACCAAGATAGGAAGTACGAGCAGTAAAATAATACGCATGGTTTCGTTCAGTTCGCTACCCATGCCCAAAAAGGCACCGGTGTTTTCAACGTGCATTAAAACAAAAGCATCGCCAATTAATGGAATGCGCTCGCCTGGGCTGATTTCATTCCTCAATCCTACGTTGGCTCGAACCAATACTTTTGAAATTTGATCGGCAGCTATGGTTAAAGCAATAACCACAATGATAAAAATGGAACGTTTGCTGAGCTTCATTTAGCTGTTGGTTTCAAAGGTTGCGGAAACGGTTTCAGATTCGCGGTTTATTTTCTTTACTAAACCTTGCAATACTTTGCCTGGACCTACTTCTGTGAAAAGGGTAGCACCGTCGGCAATCATTTGTTGTACGGATTGCGTCCAACGCACCGGAGCAGTAAGTTGTGAAATTAAATTGGTTTTTATGGCCGCCTCATCAATAACGGCATTGGCCGTTACGTTTTGATATATTGGGCAGTTGGGTTTATTGAAAGTTGTGTTTTCAATGGCAGCTGCCAATTCTTCGCGAGCAGGCTCCATTAACGGGGAGTGGAATGCACCGCCAACAGGAAGTACCAAAGCACGTTTGGCGCCTTCGCCTTTCAATGCTTCGCAGGCTTTATTGATGGCTTCAACTTCACCAGAAATCACTAATTGACCTGGGCAGTTGTAGTTTGCCGCCACAACAACACCTTCGGTA
Organism: uncultured Flavobacteriaceae bacterium; assembly: GCA_964653155.1. Taxonomy (GTDB): domain Bacteria; phylum Bacteroidota; class Bacteroidia; order Flavobacteriales; family Flavobacteriaceae; genus Flavisericum. Next base: position 5,380 of record CAZZDI010000084.1, read on the forward strand.
GTTGCGCATACTTTTTCAACAATATCGTCGTCCAAACCTAAAACAGCAGCCATGGTGCTTGGTTGCAATTCGCAGGCTTTTTGCATGGCTAAAGCACGTTGCGAAACCAGTTTTAATCCGTCTTCGAAATTTAAAGTGCCATTGGCCACCAGAGCAGAAAATTCACCTAACGAATGGCCGGCAACCATATCGGGTTTAAAGCTGTTGCCCAAAGTTTTGGCCAAAATTACGGAGTGCAAAAATATAGCAGGCTGGGTCACCTTGGTTTGTTTTAGGTCTTCGGCAGAGCCCTCAAACATGGTGTCGGTAATGGAAAAACCTAATATTTCGTTGGCTTGTTCAAACAATTCTTGAGCCAATGGCGAGTTTTCGTAAAGGTCTAGGCCCATTCCTGAAAATTGTGCCCCTTGACCCGGAAAAATATATGCGTTCATAATGTTGTCTTTTTTGTGGAGCAAAAATAAGAATAATTAACTATTATCGATGCTTTTAATGATTTTAGCTGGATTGCCGGCAATCACCACATCGTC
>CAZZDI010000084.1:6009-11011 GCA_964653155.1 uncultured Flavobacteriaceae bacterium
GCAACATCTAAAATGCAGCAGTTGAAGTTCATAAATACGTTTTTGCCCACTTTGATGTTCGAGCCGTAATCGCAGAAAAAAGGGGGTTCCACAAACAAGTTTTCCCCAGCTTCACCAAAAATTTCATAAAGTACTTTGGTGCGTTCCTCCATGTGTTCTTCACTTAAATGGTTGAATTTATGAAATAACAAACGCACTTTGTGGCGTTCGGCCATTAATGTGGGGTCCGACGGACTGTACATCAAACCGGCGAGCATTTTTTCTTTTTCGGTCATGAGTGTTTTTTGAGGTTTTTTTATGTTTCTATTTCGATTCGGCGTAAGCCTTAAAGTTATTGAGGATGGCCTGCCACCCGTCACGTTGCATGTCAACAGAATTCATGTTTTCGGCTTCAAACACAACGGTGACTTTGGTTTTTCCGTTTTCATCTTTAAAATCGATGTTTGCCGTTCTGCCGTCTTCAATGGTATAAACGATTTTTTCGAATTTTGAAATAGTGTTGTACGTAGCTTCAAAATCAAACCCAAAACTACCATCTTTGGCTTCCATTCGGGATTTCATTTTCCCATTTACTTTTAAATCGACTTCAGCTTTTGGGCAATGCCAATCTTCTGAAGCAAAATTCCAGTTAACGATATGTTCGGGCTGGTTGTAGTATGTCCAAACGGATTCAATCGGTTTGTCGATTGTGGCTTCAATGGTGATTTTTTCGTGTTTCATTTTCTTTTGAATTGAAATGAGTTTTATGTCATTAAAAATTGTAAATAAGCCACGAATACACGAATAATTTAAAAGTATTTCCTGATTCGTAGCGAAATCGATTTTCAAAAGCTTTATGCCTTTCTGCCCTGATAATAGTCGAAAGGGCGAGAATGCTAAAGCAAGAAATAAAACTGTCGTTTTTTTTGAGGATAAAAGATATAAAAAAATTACATATTCCCAATAGCCGCTTCGGCACAACGTTCGCCGTCCATGGCTGCCGAAACAATACCACCGGCATAGCCAGCACCTTCGCCACAGGGGTAAAGATTGGTAATTTGTATGTGCGCCAATTTTTCATTTCTGGGAATGGAAACCGGCGATGAGGTACGCGATTCCACCCCAATAATATTGGCTTCGTGGGTGTAGTAACCTTTCATCTTTTTTCCGAAGGCATCAAAACCTTTTCGCAACCGGCTGCCAATCAATTTGGGTAATAATGAATGTAAAGGAGACGAATTTAGTCCCGGTTGATACGATGAATCGTTTAAGCTGTTGGAGAGTTTGCCTTCCACAAAATCGGTGAGCCGTTGGGCCGGTGCGGTTTGGCTTCTTCCGCCAGCGTTAAAGGCGAGTTTTTCTAAATCCCTTTGATATTCCAAACCTTTTAAAACGCCGAATTTTTCATATTTTGGTATGTCTTCATCCACGTTAATTTCAACCACGATGCCCGAATTGGCGTAAAGATTGTTCCGTTTGGATGGCGACATACCGTTAACCACCACTTCGCCATTGGCCGTAGCGGCCGGAACGATAAAACCGCCGGGACACATGCAAAAGGAATACACCCCACGGTTGTTGACCTGCTGTACCAAACTATACGATGCCGCCGGTAAAAGTTCGTGACGATCGCCCGAACAATGGTATTGAATGGCGTCGATAATATGTTGCGGATGCTCCACCCGAACGCCCATGGCAAACGATTTGGCTTCCAGAGCCATTTCCTTTTCGTGGAGCATATAAAAGATGTCGCGCGCCGAATGCCCTGTGGCTAAAATCACTTTATTTACGGCGAGTTCATCGCCATTTTTTAATCGAATGGATTGAATCTTGTTATCCCTGATTTTAAAGTCGGTAACCCGGGTTTCAAAATGAATTTCGCCACCATAATTTAAAATAGTCTCCCTAATATTTTTAACCACTTTGGGCAGTTTGTTGGTGCCAATGTGCGGGTGGGCATCGACTAAAATTTGATCGGAGGCACCATGATGAACCAAGTTTTCGAAAATACGGCGTACATCACCACGTTTCAGGCTTCGGGTGTATAATTTACCATCGCTGTAAGTGCCCGCGCCGCCTTCGCCAAAACAATAATTGGAATCTTCGTTTACAAAATGGTGCTGATTGATGGCCCGTAAATCGCGACGACGGTCTTGTACGTTTTTGCCGCGTTCCAAAACAATGGGTTTGTAGCCCAGTTCGATACAGCGCAAAGCCGCATACATGCCTGCCGGGCCAAAACCAATAATGTGAATGGGTTTAGCGTTAGAAACGTCTTTGTAATCGAATTGGTATTCGGAAGTTTGGGGAACGTCTTCGTTTATAAAAACAGCCACTTTATAGTTGAAAACAATATTGGGTTTTCTGGCATCAATCGATTTTCGAAGCACTTTTATCCCCGAAATATCAGCTTGGTCCATCGCTAATTTTTCAGCAGATTTTAACAGAAGAATATTGCTGATTTCTTCCTCTTTTAAACTAACCCGAAGCTGAATGTCTTTTATCATGCTGTAAAAATACTTGAATTTTTTCATTCGGAAATTCACAAAAACTGAATAAATAAATTCATGGATTAACGAAGTGGTTACTGATGTGGAACTAAATTTTGCAATTTTTATTAAGGCAAAATTTAGTTTCTATAAACTTTATGGATACCAATTGTCATTTCGAACATAGTGAGAAATCTCATCACGCATCAAAATTATGAGATTCCTCTTCGTACCTCATTTGGAATGACAACTCAACTTCATAAATAATCTTGTGCTTTGTTTAAAAACTATGCATTTCTAATCCTTAGTGATTTATTTAATGAGTCCAAAACAACACTTCACTTCGACTGCGCTCAGCGACCACGACTGCGCTCAGTGTGACAATTTAGGTGTCGAGTAATTTTTATAATCCTCATAAATAGAGGCGATGTTAATGGCATTGGCGTTTCCGTTATGGATGATTAGCCGATATTTTAAAACCGTGGGTTGTGTTTGGGAAAGTGGCACAGGTTCTGCCCCCGGAAACGGATACACGGCATTTTGCATGCTGCGTTTAGAGCGCAAAATCCAACGGTTAATAGGCTCGGGGTTTTCGGGGTGACATAAAATGGCCATTCCCGAAGGTGCTCCGTTGTTTTCCATAGTACCTGAAATATCCATCCAATTTCCAGCTTTTACGGGTAAGTTTTCGGGTTCAACTACCCCTGTCGAACTGGTGAATGTTACATCTTTTGGCAGTTTTATTCGGGGCGAAAATCCGCCATAGCCCTTTTCGTTTTCCGAGCCGCCAATGCGTAAACTGTCTTCCAAAGCCAATAATGAAATAGCGATGTCAATTTCACGATAATTGGTTTTTTTCGGATGCACCGTAATGGTCGTGGTTTCCTTTACAAAGGGTTTTTGTTTGCCGTTTTCGTCCAGCCATAAATTCGATTTCCAAAACACCTCGGCCTGTATCGCTTTCGCGGAAGTAGTTTGCGGAATTGCTTTAACCGAATTGACTTCCCATGAAAAATCCTTAATTTCCCAGCCATCGCCAATGCGTTTGTTGCCAATGTACAATTGGTGCCAGGCCCAAAAAATGCCGCGGTGGTGTAGGTGGTCTTCAGGGAAATCTTCCGTTAAAACTTGGCCGTTCAATGCATAAAGCGGATGGATATAATTTGCTCTTTTGAAATTACCGTTAATACTTTTTTCCGCGATTTGATATTTCAGAATACTGTCTTTTCCTTCGGTAAAATAGGTGCCTTCAGAATTTATTTGAACATGTATTTCCGTTGAATTTGAACAACCCAAAAGGCTGAAAACGGATGTTAAAAAGAGAAACCACTTCATTTTAAATGTGTTTTAAAAAAGTTATAAAGTACCTCTAAATCGGAAGCTTTTTGCGGCACCGAATGCCCTTCGCCATAATCGACTAAGGTTGAAGTCGGCACGTTGAGGCTTTCCAACTTGGTTTTAAAATGTTCGATTTGGTTTGTGTAATACGGTGCATCGGTCGTGTTGTAAAAAAATAGGGTAGGCGCTGTTTTTTGCGATTCCACTAAATAACTCGCGCCCATGCTTTCCCAAAGTTCTCTGTTGTTTTTTAGGTCGCCCCATGCCCACGGACAGCGCAGTTCCAAGTTTTTGTCGCCATCGTCCAAAGTATTGTAAATTTGGGTATAATCGAAAACGCCCGGGCCGAGGGCTGCTGCCTGAACATCGTCAGAAATTCCCAAATGAAAACCAGCGTTTTCAAATTCGGTAACAGTTTTATCGCCAATAGCCAAAGAACCTGCCGTTGATCCGCGCGAAAACCCGTAAATACCAATGTTGCCCGAAAGTCCAAACCCATCACTTTTAGCACGAAGCGTACGAATGGCCGATTTTACTTTTTGAACCGCATCGGGGTTGGTTTGGTACGATTTGTAGGTGTCGTTTTTTCCGCCAGTGGGTTTGCCGCTGCCCCACGGCGCGTATTTCGGGTGGTCGGCAATGGCCCAAGCCATACCGTGTGCCGGTGCGCCTTCCAAAAACGAATCGTTGAAACCCGCAAAAGTATAGGGCAAAAAGGTGCGTTTGTTTTTGTTGTCGTCCGTGAGTTGGTTTTTGTCGTCATCAAAAGTAGCGTAACTGTTACTGTATGAAAACGACAGTACCACGGGAACTTTCTTTTTCGGGTTGGCCGGATAAATAATATCCGTGTTTAGGGAGTCTCCAATTTTATATTCTTTTGGGGTGTTGTACACCGTCGGGTCGTCCTTAAAATAAGGCACGTTTCTCGCGATGCGGTAGCCCTCAAAAAGCACATAGGATTGTAACACCGAACAATCGTTTAATCCGCAAAACGACCCATTGGCAATCGAATCGTTTATGGCAATAATCTCTTGGTTTATTTTTGTTGGAACGGCGTTGGGGTGGTTTTTATAATCGAGTTCCACAACCCGATAGCCTTGATTGAGCAACCAATTAACGTCTTGTTTGTTGCTGTTTTTCCCGATTTTTTCAAAAGCTAAATTTTCGAGATACACTATGGTGAGTTGATTTCCTGA
>CAZZDI010000085.1:0-9303 GCA_964653155.1 uncultured Flavobacteriaceae bacterium
AAATCACATCGAGTGGAATTAACGAAAGCCACCCACACGATGTCGCGATTACTAACGAGTCGCCTAATTATTCGAGATAATAATCATATTTTATATGCATAAAAGAAGCTGTCTGAAAAGTTGAACCCCGCGCTCATATTAGGGCTGTCGAAAAATATCTCAATACATTGATGACCAAAATATGTTTCGATAAGTTCAATCTGATAAATGGGAAGTTTATGCCTTTTCAGATAGCCACTTTTGTTTCAGAGGTTCTGTGTCAACCAATGCTTATCTATTTGTGCTGTAACAAACATAAGCTGGGGCTAAAATTAAAATCAAGCAATAACTTGATTCACTTCCTTCAAGCTATTTTCGTTATCCATTAACACCACCAAGGTATCGTTGGCCTCAATCACTGTCGATCCTCCCGGCCTAACATATTTATCGTTCCGTTTGATCATAACGATAAATGCCGATTTCGGAAAATGTATATCGATAATGCGTTTATTTACGGCGTTGCTTGTGGGCAAAATAGTAATTTCCTTCATGGCTGTTTTGGGCAAATCCAAAATATAACGGTCGTTTTCTGAAAAGGGCTTAACCTCTTCCGGTAGCCCAACATTTAGCCATTTAGCAAAAACGGATAGAGTAGTGCCTTGAATCAAAATTGACGTTACAGAAATGAAAAATACAATATTGAAAATCATATCGGCTTTTTCTATTCCGGCCAAAAGCGGATAGGTGGCGAATACAATAGGAACAGCGCCTCTAAGGCCAACCCACGAGATGTAAAGCCGCCTTCTGTTTTTCATTTTGAAAAATGCCATACTCAGAAACACACTAATTGGGCGTGCCACAACAATTAAGAACAAAGATATAAGTAAACCTATGCCCATGTAGGGGACAATTTGCGAGGGGAATACCAATAAGCCCAAAGTAAGGAACAATACGATTTGCATGAGCCAAGCCAGACCATCGAACATTTTTAAAATGGTCGATTTATGGATTAAATCTTGGTTGCCCAAATAAACGGCGCAAATGTAAATGGCTAAAAATCCGTTGCCACCAACAGAATCGGTTGCCGAAAATGTGATGAACATGAGCGCAATAACCAAAACGGGGTACAACCCTTCAAAGCCAAGTTTTATTTTGTTAATGATTATTTTGCTTACTTTACCAAAAATAAATCCAAAAATGCCGCCTAAAATCATTTGCTGCAAAAACAGTGGAATGATTGACAGAAAATTTTGGTCTTGATTAACCACCAAACTTAAAAAAGCAATGGTAAGTACATAGGCCATGGGGTCGTTACTGCCACTTTCCAATTCTAAAGTGGGGCGAAGGTTAGTTCGCAACGCCAAATTTTTAGATCGTAAAATGGAGAATACGGCAGCGGCATCAGTCGAGGAAACAATAGAGCCTAACAACATACTTTCATAAATGGTAAAATCGGTGATAAACCAAACAAAAACGCCCAAACAAGTAGCCGTTAGCAATACGCCCAAGGTAGATAGTATTAGGCCTTCTTTTAAAATGGGCTTTACCGAACTCCAATGGGTGTCTAAGCCTCCAGAAAACAAAATAAAGTTAAGGGAAACGATGCCGATAAATTGTGCCAGTTTGGGGTCGTCAAACCGAATACCCACAATGCCATCAGATCCAGCTAGCATGCCAATGGTTAAAAACAATAATAATGTAGGAACTCCAAATTTGTATGAAGTTTTGCCTACTATAATACTAACAAAAAGCAGCAAGGAGCCAACCAACAGTATGTTTTCAATTTCTAAATTCATTTAATCGATGGGTTGTTTTAAATTTTAAAAAATTGGGCTATTTAACCCGTTTGGCTTGCGTGGTGAACGATAGTCCCTGTTGTCCCATGGTTGAATTCATAACACCTTCAAATAAGGGTTCGGGGCAATTTTTCGGAATTTTCCATTCGAAAATAAAATTGGAGCCCGTACCGCCAACAACGTCTTTTTCGTCTATAATAATATCGGTGGTTTCCATGGGCGCCAAAAAAATGGGGTGGTTAAAATAAGTGCGTACATGTGCGCCATGGGTGTCAAAATATTCGGCCCTCAATAGATAAATAGTGTCGGTGTCGCTGGTATTTCTCAAACTTACCATGGCGGTTAAATTATGGGTTTTGTGCTGCGAAATACTGTAAATTTGCGAGTAAATGGAAAGGTATGATTTACCGTACTCTAACGAATCTTTTTTCTTTATATCGATTTTACGTTTCGCCCAGTTTTCAGCATGGATAGGTTCTGTTTTTTTGGGTTTTTCGTTGCAACTTAAAAGCATTAAAACGGTTAAACAGAAAAGCGGTAAGGTTTGTTTCATATGCAGCATATTTTTGTACGTCGATTCACTTTTTAAAGATATAAAAACATTTTGTGCTGAAGCGGGAATAATTTTAAAGGTTGGTTAAAAGTTCAAATAACTTATCGAAACATGTCCCTGTGAACCGAAACTAATATCGGTTTTCGGCAATCCCAACATAACAGCACAAAATAACAATTTTAACCAATCCCTTTAAAATTTACATACGGTAAGTTACTCCAACATTTATATTTCGCCCCATATTGAAAATACCATCGGGCTTTAAACGCGATAGGTGGTTGATGTAGGTTTTGTTGGTGAGGTTGTTGCCCGAAATTTTAATGTTGAGTTCGTTATTGAATACTGAAAAGCTTCCGCCAATACCGGCGCTAAACAAGCTGTAGCCGTTGGTTGGTGTTTCAAAATCACTAACGTTGTTTTGACTGAAAGCCGTTTTAAGCTTCACAAAAGCATAGCCTTTTTTAAACCAGTTGTTGGCAAATTCCACCCGGATTAAGTTGGTCAATTGGTTGGCTGGAATTAAAGGCAAATAGTTGTTGCCCGTATCCTGCTTTCCGGTAACAGTTTCAAAACTACTTTCAAAATGCAGCCAGTCCAACGGATGGGGGTGCAGGTGAAACCCAAATTCGCCACCGTACAATTGGGCATCGTCTTGAAGATACAAAAACACGGGGTCGTTATCAATTAATTCACCGTTAGGCGATAAAAAAATGTAGTTGTTGATGAGGTTATAAAAACCATTTGCAAAAATTTCGATATGCTTGTTTTTGTATTCTAAAGCCAAATCGGTTTGGAAGTTTTGTTCGCTTTTTAAATCTGAATTTCCAATTTCGTAACGATTGGTACCCTCGTGCGAACCATCGGAAGTGAGTTCCGATAAATTCGGTGCCCGAAACCCAGTAGCCAAATTGATGCGTGCGGTAAGGCTGTTGAAAATGTCGGTTTTTAGCCCCAATGCCCCATTAAAACTGTTGAAGTTTCTGTTGATGCCGTTTACAACGTCCACACTACGATTATCGAAACGGGCGCCCAACTGCACATCGGCATTTTCAAAATGGATGTGCGAAGTTGCCAAAACCCCAATATCGTTTGTTGTAGCATTGGGTATTAATTGTTCCTCGCCGTAGTTGGAATTGGTTTGGTGCATGCCCTGAACCCCAACAATAGTTTCGAATTTGCCCCATTCTGGTAAATGGTATTTTACATCATAGTTGGCTGTTACCAATTTCATGTGGAGCGCGGCGTTTAAATCCTCATCGCTGTGCTCTTCATGTTCGTCGTGTTCGTCTTCGTGTTCTTCCTCCTCATGTTCAGCATGATCATCCTCTTCGTGTTCGTGGTGATGGTGATCTTCAAATTCTTTTCTATCGTTGTAAATATATCCGAGGTTGATATCCAACTTGGAGTTGTTGAAGAACACCGTAGATTTTGAACTGAACACATGGTTGTTGATATCCTGATAGGGCAATAGCGGTGTTTTTAACAGTGATTGTTCGCCGATTTCCTCCGGGATTCCTAATTTGGAATGGTTAAGATTGTAACGCAGTTCGGTTTTAAAGTGATTGATTTGGTAACCGATACCGGCTTTGAAATCCTGCTCTTTAAAACGGGTGTTTGTTACACGGTAATCGTCAGTATTGTAATCGGCATGTTCGGTAAAACTTCCGCGGAACAAAAACTTAAAATTGCCTTCGGAAGCTTTATAGCCCGCATTGGTGCTAAAGCCTTCGGTATTGCTAAAATAATTTGCGCCAACATCGGTTTTTGTGGTGTTGTTGTCGGCAAATCGTTCTGGGTTTAAATATAAAACCCCTCCAAGTGCGTCGCTACCGTACAAAAGCGAGGTCGGCCCTTTGATAACTTCAACGCTTTCAATACCCGCAGTGCTTATGCCCAACCCATGTTCGTCGCCGTATTGTTGGTTTTCCAACCTCACGCCTTGGGTGTAAACCAAAACCCGATTGGAGCTCAACCCACGAATAACCGGTTTACCAATGCCCAGCCCGGTGGTAACACTTTCAACTCCGGCAATGTTGGTAATGCCTTCGGCCAAAGTGGTAGCGCCCTTGGCCTGTAAATCTTCAACCAATTTTTGCTCTACTTTCATCACGTTTTCACTTTGTAATTTGTGGAATGGCGTGGAAATAATAATGCTTTCCATTTCTATGGCCGACGGCATTAAATTGATGTCGAAATTTTCAGAAGAAGGAATGGTAAATTTAATGGATTTGGTTTCGTAGCCAATCATTGAAATAACCATATCGTGATTTCCCAATGGTAAGCTTTCAATACTGAACAATCCGTTTTCATTGGTGGTTGTGCCCTTTTCAATATCGGAAATATAAACGTTAACAAAGGCCAATGGTTGTTGTGATTCGGCATCCTTAATAATGCCTGTGATGCCATTTTGGCTATATATGTGAGTCACCGCTAAAAACAGCAATGCTTTTAAAAATAATTTCATTTAGAATATTTTAATTTAATAATGATGGAAACGCCAATGTTATTGAGGTTTCATTTGAAAGAAATGATGTTTCAGCACTTAAAAAACATGAAAAGTGCAGAGTTGTATTGCTGAAAAAATCAGCAAATCATTATTAAATTAAAGCTGGTGGGCCCCGTAGGGAAAACGGTAAGCGTTGGTATTCGCTGACAAAAAAATATTGCGAAACGTTTTTTAAAGGCGCTTCTTCAGGCGAAAACAATTTGATGCTCTGGGGCGAAAATGTAAAACTGTGGTTCAGTTGGAATTTTTGGAATTCACAATCTAAATCCACTTGATGGAAATGCGTGGTGGTATCTCCATTGCAAACCTTGTGGTGGTGGTGCTCAAAAACATGCACTGCTTTTAATGCAGCCGGCAACAGCAAGGCAAACACTAAAAAAAGCGAGAGCATTTTGAAAGCAATATGTGTTTTTGGCTTTGTCAATTAATTAAAAAAGCGTTTAAGCCCAATGCGGCTCAGCATTTTTTTTTCAAAATTCCAAAAGAATTGATATTGGCCAAAAACCCAGCCAAAAAACACCAGCATAAATTGATAGACTATAAATAACAAAACAATTCGGGTGAACCAATAACCGAACGTTCCGAAGTTTTCTGTGGTAATGTTTAAAAAACTTAAGATGGGTTTTCCTATAAAGGAAGCTGTTGACCCTGTGATGGCAAAAACCAAAAGAATAACAATGACTTGCCAATTACTTTCTATACCCCAACGTGCTTTTAGTTTTTTCAAAGTCTGCATTTTGGTTGCAAAAGTAGTAAAACACAATTAAATACGGGGCACCCAAGGGCCCAATCTTTGTTTGTAGGTCATTTGAAAATAAATGAAATAATTGTAGAGCAGGTAGTTGACCTCGTAACCGTAATCGATACCCTGCTGGTAATTGATTTGCATTTCGTAAAGATTGGGGTTGAAACGTTGCGGTTGCAGCACACGTTGGTTCCACTCAATAACGTATTGGTAATTTCTATTTTCTAAAAACTGTTGGTTATAAAAACCACGGGGCTGTGCACGGCTGGCTACCCAAAAGTTAAAACCGGGTTCGATGATGATGATTTCGTATTCTGTTTTATCGCTGGAAATAACAACCGTATCGTTATCCTTTAGGTTTTCTAAACGTTCATTGCCTTTTGAAGCTGTTTGTTTAGTGGTATTGCAATTGAAAATTAACAGAACAATGATTAATATGTAAAATAGTTTTTTCATCTTTTTTGGCTTAATAGCGCACAGAAAAATCTTCAGAAAAACTTTTGGCGCATCTTAAATTTACAAAAACTATTTTTTTGAAGTGGAGCTTGGAGTGGGTTTAACAGAAAAAGACCTTCCAAAAAGTCAAATTTTATTTAGAACTTTTAAGAAGGTCTCTTTTTTTTAAGTTATTAAAGGCGATTATTTTCCGCCGAATAAGCCGCCTAATAAACCGCCAAGGCCACCTTTCTTTTTGTTGCCGCCCAAAACCATTCCGGCTACATCGTCAACTACGCTGCCATCGCCATCGGCATCAAGAATAGATTCTAAAAAGCTTTGTTCTTGTTGAGAAGAACTTCCTTGTATTAAACCGCCCAAAAGCCCTTCAATACCACTTTGGCTGCTTACGCTATTTTGCCGGGTTTGTTTACCTAAAACGCCCATTAAAATTGGTGCTGCTACTTTAAGTATTTGAGCTACTGAACCAGCATCCATACCGGCTTTTGCTCCTAAAGTTTGTTCAACACGCGATTGTTTGTTTCCAAGTACATGACCTAAAATTTTACCACCATCATTTAAAACATCGCTGTTTACACCACCACTAAACAAGCCGCCCAAATTATCTAAAATACTTCCGTCGTGCTTATTGTTTAAAGCATTCATTAAGCCTTCGGCTCCTTGAGGCGTAGAGGCATTACGTTTCATGGCTTGCATTAAAACGGGTAATGCCATGGTTAGTACATCTTGGGTTTTGTTTTGGGGTTGGTTGGTTTGGTTTGAAACACCGTTTATAAGTGTTTTTCCTAAGTCGCTGTTTAAAAGATCTAAAATTCCAGACATGATATTTGTTTTTTTTATGTTTAAAATTGGAAGACGTAAGGTACAAAAAAAGCCCTAACATTTACTGTTAGGACTCAATTATAACAATTTGGTCACATTTTAATGAAGCCTTTGGGCGTTTTTTATTTAGAAATTACCCAAGTATGTTAATGATTTGCGATGCTAATTCTTCACCAATTCTGTCTTGTGCTTCGTTGGTTGCTGCACCTGTGTGCGGCGTTAAAGATAAAGCGGGGTTCATCAATAATTGCATTTCAGGTTTGGGTTCTTTTTCAAAAACATCCAATGCAGCTCTGGCTACTTTTCCGTTTTCAATAGCTTTAACCAAGGCCACTTCGTTCACTACACCTCCACGAGCTGCGTTGGCAATGATAACACCGTCTTTCATCATGTTGAATTCGGCTTCATCAATAACGTAATCTTTTTGGGCAGGTACGTGCAAGGTTAAGAAATCGGCTTGCTTTAAAACGTCTTCTTTTGAAATGGTGTTGATTTCGAAGTTTACTTTTTGTCCGTCGAAAAACTCCAATTCCAAATTGGCTTTTTCCAAAAACGGATCAAAAGCCACTACTTTCATACCAGCACCCAAAGCTACTTTTGCGGTAGCTTGACCAATACGGCCAAAACCTAAAACCCCTAAAGTTTTACCTTTAAGCTCGGTACCTTTGGCGTAAGCTTTCTTCAAGCCTTTAAAGTTGCTGTCGCCTTCAAGTGGCATTTCTCTGTTGGCATTGTGAAGAAAACGCGCCAATCCGTAAAAATGACCGAAAACCAATTCGGCTACAGAATGCGAAGAAGCTGCCGGTGTATTGATAACGTGCAAGCCTTTTTCGCGAGCGTATTCTACATCAATATTGTCCATTCCAACACCACCACGACCAATAATTTTTAATCCAGGGCAGGCGTCAATTAATTCTTTTCGAACGGTAGTAGCACTACGAACCAATAAAACAGCGATGTCGTTTTCGTTGATGTAGTTGGCTAATTGTTCTTGAGCTACGGTTGTTGTGATTACTTCGTATCCTCCTTTTTCAAGGGCTTTAATGCCGCTTTGAGAAATACCGTCGTTTGCTAATACTTTCATTTATCTAAGTTAAAAGTTAAAAGTTAAAAGTTAAAAGTTAAAAGTTCTGTGAACGAGCAACAATTCAACTTAAAATTAAATTTTATTTTTTTGCATTCGAGTAAGGACTGTTTACTGCTACTGCTTACTGCTCCCGATAGCTATCGGGACTAGTTTACGCTTTGCTTTCCAATTCGCTCATCACTTCAACCAAAGCTTTTACACTCTCGATTGGCATGGCGTTGTACATAGAGGCACGGTATCCACCAACACTTCTGTGGCCGTTAACACCGCTAATCCCGGCTTCTTTAAGCATGGTATCGAAGGTGTCTTTTAAATTGTCGTTAGTTAAGTTGAAGGTAGCGTTCATAAAAGAACGATCTTCTTTAACGGCAAATCCTTCAAATAACGGGTTTAAATCAATCTCAGAGTACATTAAACTGGCTTTCTTCTCGTTTTCTTTTTCGATGGCCGCAATGCCGCCTTTGTTTTTCAGCCACTCTAACGTCAACATTGAAGTATAGATTGGGAAAACCGGAGGCGTATTAAACATACTGCCTTTATCGATGTGTACTTGGTAATCCATCATCGATGGGATTTTACGGGATACTTTTCCTAAAATATCTTCTTTAACCACCACTAAAGTTGTTCCTGCTGGCCCCATATTTTTTTGAGCGCCGGCATAAATTAATCCGAATTGTGAAAAGTCCAAAGTGCGCGAGAAAATATCGCTACTCATATCGCAAACCATGGGGATGTTGGTTTTTGGGAAACTTTTTATCTGCGTACCGAAAATGGTGTTGTTTGAGGTACAGTGGAAATAATCGTAATCTTCAGGAATTTCGTAACCTTTAGGGATGTAGTTGTAGTTGGCGTCTTTAGAAGAACCTACTTCGTAAATATCGTCGTAGATTTTAGCTTCCTTAATCGCTTTTGCTGCCCAAGAACCAGAGTTTAAGTAACCGGCTCTTTTTTCTAAAAGGTTAAGGGCCACCATTAAAAATTGTGTGCTGGCACCACCTTGTAAAAACAAAGCCTTATAGCCTTTGCCCTCTAAACCTAGCAGCTCTAAAACCAAAGCTCTGGCATTTTCCATAATGTCCACAAAATCTTTACTTCTGTGGGATATTTCAATTAAAGATAAACCAGAATTGTTATAATCAACTACCGCTTCAGAAGCTTTAAGTAATACTTCTTGTGGTAAAATACTTGGTCCTGCGCTAAAGTTATGTTTTTTCATCTGTTTGTTTTTGTTGTTTTTCAATGGTCAGATGCAACATCCATTAAAAACCTTACTGCTATATAGGGCGTTTTTTCAGTCATGGATGTTTCATGTTTGTTATAAAAAATTGAGATGCAAAGTTGCTAATTAATTAGGGATTA
>CAZZDI010000085.1:9403-10987 GCA_964653155.1 uncultured Flavobacteriaceae bacterium
TTTCATGTTTGTTATAAAAAATTGAGATGCAAAGTTGCTAATTAATTAGGGATTATATAGTATAAAATCCATATTTTTTTTAGGAAATTGATAATAAAAATTCAACGGAATCGACACTATCCGCATAATCCCAAAGTTTAGGTTTTTGGGAGGCCCCAAAAGCCATTTCGCTTTCTGTAAACCCATTAGAAACAATGCATTGAATTTGTGCTTGGTCTTGGTTTAGTTTTTCTTTCAATTGCTCGGTATTGTCGTAATATTCGTAAAATAAAGTGGCAATGGGCGAGGCGTAGCTTTCGTCTTCTTTTATCATAAAAAAGCCGTTTTCAAGCATGTCGAATTCGCTCATTAAATACACGGCTTTGTTATAGTCGTAGTTATTGGCGTATTTGGCTTTTTCAACAATGGGGTGCCAATGGTAGATGGCTTCGAAAAAGGCATCGAATTTGTAATCTTTGGGCACAAATAGTTTTGAAACGTTTCGGCAGCCCAAACCGTAATATCTAAAAATATCTTCGGAAAGGTTTTTTAAATCTTCGGGAGTTTCATTTCCAGTTAAAACAGCTACCGAATTTCGGTTATTTCGAATAATGGACGGTTTGCCTTTAAAATAATATTCAAAATAACGGGCGGTATTATTGCTTCCGGTGGCGATTACAGCATCAAAATTTTCAACCTTATCTTCCGTAAAACGTATTTTTCCTTTGAATTGTGGCTCAACATACTCCAAATACTTGGCCAGAAACGGCAGTAAATGTTTATCGTTGGAAGATTGTTTTACCAAAACCTTGTGCCCGCTAATTAAAACTGATAAAAAATCGTGAAAGCCCACCAATGGAATATTTCCAGCCATGATGATGGCCACGATTTTTGGAGTGATTTCACCAAAATGATACCGTTTTAGCCAGTGGTTTAGGTGGTTTTCGGTTAACGATTCGGCCCATCCGCTAATGGCAAATCTCATATTTTCTGGGGTAAACCAGCCGTTGTGTTCTTCGGCCAGTTTCAGTTGGTGCTTAAAGCCATCGAAAAAAATGTCGTTGTGTTCCACATCATTATTTTTTTCGAAGATTTCGGTAGAAAATTGCCTTAAAAAATCTCCTAATTTTACAAATGCGGTAATTCTTTCCTGTAATTGCATCCTTAAATTTGGTTATGAATGGTTTTGGCTTTATTTTTGCGACTACAAAGTTAGAAAGAAAAAAACGCTATGGCAATTATTATAACAGACGAATGTATAAATTGTGGTGCTTGCGAACCCGAGTGCCCAAACACGGCAATATATGAAGGCGCAGACGATTGGCGCTATAAAGATGGTACTAGCTTAGAGGGCAAAGTGGTGCTCACCAACGGTACCGAAGTAGATGCCGATGAAGCCCAAGAACCTATTAGTGACGAGATTTACTACATTGTGCCCGATAAGTGCACCGAGTGTAAAGGCTTCCATGACGAGCCGCAATGTGCTGCCGTATGCCCGGTAGATTGTTGTGTGCCTGATGAAGATAACGAAGAAACTGAAGAAGAGCTTTTGGCCAAGCAAAAGTTTATGCACCCCGATGGATAATCGATATTTAACGATATAAA
>CAZZDI010000086.1:0-10890 GCA_964653155.1 uncultured Flavobacteriaceae bacterium
TATTCTCCTAAAAAATTGCACCCTACTCATAATTAATCAACTTTTGAAACACGATACAGCCCCGCCCCATGATAGTTAATTACGGGAGCAAATTCAGAACCTGAAAATGTTCCCAAATCTTTATGGTTCCATAAATCGCGAATGGCACAATTACCCGAAAAACCTAATTCTGAAAGGTTAATTGGAATAGCCGTTGGCGCTTCATTTTTTGGCGTTGGGTCTTCGGTGGAAACCATAAACTCAACCGTAGTGCCTTCTTTGGTATTCGTGCCAGCAATATCCAAACCGGCAAAAGCCGTAAAACGCACACTGTTTTTGGGCAATTTATAATGGATTATAGATTGTGAGTGCGTGCCGATGCCATTATCATAAGTCTCTCCTTTTACATTGAGCTCGCCACCCGAAACACTTTTGTTGATTCCAACTGTTCCCCATCCAGCGAAGGCGTTTTCCCAAGTTAAATCGGTTAACTTGATTGTTTTTCCGTTCGCTAAATGAATGGTCGGGTTAATCCAATTGGCGTGATCCCAAGAGTAACCGTCGCCCCCATCGTTTACAATTAAATAAATATCTTCGCTACCTTTGGGCAATTCAATATCAATCTGTTCACCAAAACCATCGGTTAAATGCGATACGGTGCCACTACGATATAATAAATCTTTTGTGGTTACAAAACCATCGCCGGCACTATTGAAAACGGCCACGAATTTATCGTCGCTTTCAGGGTCGTCGGCCACCCAGCCGATCAAATCGTTTTCGTTGAACCACTCTTTGTTGTTGATGGATTTGCTGTGCACTTCCAAAACTTCTTTGTTGGTTAATAGTGAATTGGTAAATTCGTCGTTATCGGGCAAATTCCCCCCGAACATTAATGGGGATTTAAACATCGTCCAAAGCGTCATTAAAGTGTACTGTTCATCTTCAGTGAACTTGGTATAGCGGTTTGTGGCGCGTTCGCCCCGAATGAATTTCCCCATGGGCAACATATCGGCATCGGGCCATGCCCCTTCTGATATGTAGGGTGCCCATTCGGCACATTTTTCGAAGGAATAATTTAACTGCGACCAGTTATCCCAAAAGTCGTCGATGGTACGCCACATATTGGCGTGGGCCGTGGCGTGGGCATGCTCGTCGATAGGCGTTGCCCCTGGCGACATGCTCAATACAATGGGGCGCCCCGTTTGGTCAATGGCCTTACGGATCATTTCAATTTCTTTGTCGTGGTACGGTCTCGATAAATCGTCAACTTTTATGAAATCCACGCCCCATTCGGCATACAAATCCAAAATGGAATTGTAATATTCCTGTGCGCCGGATTTTCCGGAAACCACCGTATAATTGTCCTGAAGCCATGTGCATTCGTATTCGGTTGAATAAATTTGATCGGCAGTAATGTCGGTGTCCTTGATTGGCAATTTGTTGAAAACGGCTTCCTTTGGCACACCGCGCATAATGTGGATTCCAAATTTCAATCCTTTGCTGTGGATATAATCCGCCAAAGCTTTAAAACCCACCCCGTTTACTGAAGAAGGAAAGCGTTTTGGTGATGGCAAATAGCGTCCGTATTCGTCAATAATAAAATCCGATTTATCATAGGCGTTATAATGCCCCGTAGTTTGGTTATCGACATACCATCGGATATCGACCACAACGTATTCCCAACCAAATTCCTTTAAATGTTCTGCCATATAATCGGCATTGGCTTTAACCTCATCCTCGACAACCGATGGCCCAAAACAGTCCCAACTGTTCCAACCCATGGGTGGTGTTTTTGCCCAATTTTTAAAATTGGGGTCGTGTTTTTCTTTGGTATTACAGGCCACTAAAAGCGCAGCGATGGCAAAAAGTTTGAAGGTGTTGAATATGTTCATTTTTGTTTGTTTTATTGGCAAAATTGGCAATCATAAATAGTGAGATTCCTCCTGTGTCGGAATGACAATCGCAATGTTCATACTGAGCGAAGCCGAAGCAAAACATCTTGCCCGTTTTTCATTTCCTTTCCGCTGAACTCGTTGATGTTCGCAGAATTTTTAAACCGGACGCTTCGGAATTCTTTCTAATTTTTATCCACGCCTTTTGTCGTCATAATTATCGGTTTAATTGTGCCATCCTCGTTATACTCCAATTTATCGATACACACCGAACGGCTAAAACTGCCGCCATCGGTTTGGATGCCCCCGTTGTGATAAATAAAATACGATTTGCCTTTAAAATCGATAAGTGCCTGATGGTTGGTATTACTGTTTCCAGCTATTTCGTTGATGATGCCTTTGTATTCGTAAGGCCCCTCAGGTTTATCGCTCATGGCATACGCGATACGCTCTGGAAAACCAATAGCAAAAGACAGTAAATATTTTCCGTTCCGTTTTTGAATCCAAGGTGCTTCGGTAAAAGGAAACTCCATGTCGCCCTGAATATCGACTATTTTTATCCCATAATCTTTATCATAAGATACCATATCTTCGTTTAATTTGGCTACCCAACAGGCACCGTTGCCCCAATAAATCCAGGCTTGGCCATCGTCGTCAATAAACACGCTGGGGTCTATGGTTCGCCAGCTGTGTGTTTTTCCGAAGCTATCTTCATTTGTAAATAATGGTTTCCCGATGGCGTCTTTAAAAGGCCCTTCCGGGCGGTCTGAAACCGCCACGCCAATGCCCGTGGTTTGCGAGCTGGTGTACCAATAGAATTTTCCGTTGCGCTCAATCACCTGGCTGGCCCAAGCGGCATTGGGTTCTCCCCAAGAAAAATCGGTTGCTTTTAACGGGGTTTTATATTCCCAAAACGTTTTCATATCGGTCGTGGCAAATACGCACCAGTTTAAAATATTATAACGGTTTTGCCCGCCTTTAAAATCCTCGCCCGTATAAATAAACAAGGTATCGTTGTGTACCAAAGCGGCCGCATCGGCAGTGTATTTATGGGTTACAATGGGATTTCCTTTTGGTTGCCAAGTATGGATAATGTTTTCGTTTTGTGCTTCGGAAGTCGTTTTAGACTGGCTTTGGGCCTCAACAGTTACGATTGAAACTAAGGCGATAATTAAAGTTGATTGGATTACTTTGCTTAACCTCATGAGTGATTTTATTTTATTTAGTTTAATTATTTCTTCTGATGATATTCCTTTTGGGTCACATTATTTTACAAGTGTGAAATATACACTTAAAATATATAAATAAAAAATGGACTCCAATAAAAATCAAACTAACTTACAGTCGATATATGAGCTACCGAGTATAAATTAACTGAACTATTCTGACAATACAATTCCTTTTGAGGTCATAATTATAGGTTTAATCGTACCATCCCTATTGTACTCTAACTTATCAATACACACAGACCGGCTATAACTACCGCCATCGGTCTGGATACCGCCGTTGTGGTAGATAAAATACGATTTCCCTTTAAAATCGACAATAGCTTGGTGGTTGGTATTACTATTTCCCGCTATCTCATTTAAAATACCTTTGTACACATACGGCCCTTCAATGGTATCGGCCATGGCATAGGCTATTTTCTCAGGAAAACCTGTTGCATAGGTCAAATAATATTTGCCATTACGTTTGTGTACCCAAGGTGCTTCGGTAAACTCAAAACCTTCAAAATTGATTTGCTTTACCTCGCCATCAATCTCTACCATATTATCCTTTAGTTTAGCATAATAACATTGACCGTTGCCCCAAAACACCCATGACTGCCCATCGGTATCGGTAAAAATAGCGGGGTCGATGCAGGCCCAGTAATGCGACGAGGCAAAACAGTCGTCATTGGTCAATAATGGTTTTCCCAAAGCATCCTTAAACGGTCCCTCCGGTCTATCGGATACTGCCACCCCGATACCCGTGGAATTCGTGCTGATGTACCAATAATATTTACCGTTTTTTTCGGCTACATGCCCCGCATAGGCATCGCCACTGGTTGCCCATTTAAAATCGGTTATTTTCAATGGCACGGGATGCTCAGTCCAGTTTTGTAAATCGGTAGTTGAAAACACGAGCCAATCTTTCATTTTGTAACCCTTTTGCCCACCAGCGTAATCGTGCCCCGTGTACAGCCAAAGCGTGTCGTTTTTAAGTATTGCCGCTGGGTCGGCGGTATATTTATGGGTAAAAATAGGATTGCCATCCGATTTCAGCTTTTTAGGCCCACTTTTCCATTTATTTTCCAGCCTATCCATTTCTTCCTTGGTGATACCAATAACACTGCCGTGCCTTGGGTGAAAATCTTTGGTGAAGGATTCAGGTTTTTTCGTAAAATTGTACAGGTCTTTGCTGCGCTGAAATTCATAGCGCCCACTGGAATACAGATCGTACATTAAAATATACTCATCGGAATTATTCAATTTGAACACCGACGAACCTTCAACCGTTGTCTTTTTGTCTGCGTAATAATCGATATATTCGAAAGATTCTTTCCATGGCCCTTGCAGAGACTTGCTAGTGGCCTGTTTTATACCGTTTTCAAATTCCTTTCCGTTGTCATCTTTGGTATTGCCTTTGTAAAACAGATGATAAGTGCCATCCTTATAGATAATATCGCCATCTATGGCCCCATGTTTGGCACTGAACATAAGCGTAGGTTCACTTTCAAACCCCGTAAAATCTCGATTGGCATAAGCGGCATAAAAATCGAGTTTGTCGTCATCCTTTCGCTTTAAAGTGAAATAGATCAAATATTTCTTTTTCGCGGGATCGAAAATGGTTTGTGGCGCCCAAACCCAATGGGCATCTGAAAAGTTTTCAGGGTAATCTTTAGATAAATTGATGGTGCTGTGTTTCCAATCGATTAAATCATCCGATTTTAACAATACCATTCCCGGATTTTCCTTCCAACCATTTGCGGCGGTGGACATATCGGTGGCCACTATATAAAATTCATTGTCTTCTCCTCGTAAAATATGCGGATCCCTAATACCTCCCGATTGTGAAATATCATCGGAGTTCAAAATAGGCTGATTATTGTTTAACGCCGACCAATTAATGGCATCATCACTTACGGCAAATCGCAATTGCTCCTCGCTTTTTCTGTTTTCGGCCGCTCCTTCAAAATAGGCAAATAAATACCCATGGAAATTTTCATTTTGAGCTTTAACAGACAAAGTGCATAAAACCGTAAAAAAAGCGATAAAAGGTCTCGGAAAATTCATTTTTTATTCGGTTTAAAACTTTAAATCGTAACTCCAATGCTCGGCCAATTGCAAGGCTTCCTGCGTTGTTAAAGGAATGATGGCGCCATGTTTTGGCGAGGTAAAATTGGTGGTTTGCATTTCGCTTTTGTTGAAATGCCCAATGTTCTTGAAGGTTTTAAAATCGGAGGTTTCCACAAATCCGAAGTTATGCGGGTTAATACTATAAATATCGTACATGAGCACCCATTTATCACTATCCAATCGTTTCCATACATTGGGTGCTTCGCAAGAGCCCGGCTCTTTATCAATCCATTCTGGGTGGTATTCGTAGCCTCTGTTGATATGGTTTGAAGTGGCCATTTTTATGCCAATGGGGCGTTCTTGTGCCACGTACATCATGCAGTAACGCCCATCGGGCATTTTGGTGATGTCGGCATCCAAAATTTGAATGGTTTCGTCCGGATATTCAAAAAGCGGTTCTGGTCTCGTTATTAATTCAGTGAAATCTTCATTGGCATAAGCATAATATAATTTGGTCAACCCGTGCCCGATACGCATGGTAAAATAAACCATCATCTTTTTTTCCTCGGGATCGTAAATGGATTGAGGTGCCCATGCACAGCCAATATTATCAAAGCCTTCATAAGCTTCATCAAAAAGGAAATTACTGTGCGTCCAATTAATCAAATCGTAGGATTTCATCAATACGAAACCGCGGTTGTTGCCCCAATCGTATTCCTCACCGGGGCGTTCCCATTGGGTCGAGCGGTAGCCTTTTTCCTTTCCGAAGATATGGAGGTCGGTCATCACGATATAAAATGCCCCATCTGACCCTCTGGAAATGTGCGGGTCGCGGATACCTTTTTGGCTGGCAATAGTATCGCCTGCAACAATGGCCTTTCCGTTATTCACATCGGTAAAACTTTTGCCATCGGTGCTCAATGCCATGTGCAAACTGTGGTCGTCATCCTTAAAATAGACCATAAGATGGGCACTTAATTCGTCTTCCGTGGCTTTGGCCTTTTTATTTCCTAATCCGCACGACACGATAAATAATATAAGTACCAACAGCGATATGATTTTAAAAACTACTTGTTTCATTTTAAATAAATTTTAGCACTAATATAAAACTAAAGCGTTGGTTCCACCGGTTTTATACTGCCATCATCATTAAACTCCAATTTATCGATGCACACCTCGCGGTTATAACCAGCAGCCCTTCCCATGGTTATCCCTTTTGGGCGCGTAAAACGGTGGTAAACGATGTGCCATTCATCCTTATTTGGCACTTTTATTACGCTATTATGGCCTGTACCGTAAATGCCTTTTTCGGGGCGTTTTTCCAAAATTAAGTTGTTTTCCGGAATGTTAAGTGGCCCCAATGGTGAATTGGCCGTAGCGTAACGCACTCGGTAATTCGGGCTTCGGGTATCGTCTTCGCTCCATAAAAAATAATAGGTCCCGTTTCGGTAGAACACTTCGGTACCTTCTCTGTAAGTTCCCCCTGGGTTGAGGCGCTTAAAACTGTTCGGTTTAACGGACACCATATCGTCGTTAAGTTCCACCACAGCCATATAGCCATTGCCCCAATAGAGGTAGTTTTTTCCAGAAACGGGATCGGTAAAAATATCGGGGTCTATTTCCTGACCACGGTTGATGCCTTCCGGTTTTTCGCCAATAATGGGTTTACCAGAATCGATAAATGGCCCCGTAGGCTCGTCGGCAACGGCCACACCTATTTTTTGCGCTGCCGTGAAATAGTAAAAATATTTATATGCCCCATCTATTTTCTTTTCAATAGCACAGGGCGCCCAAGCGTGCCTATCGGCCCAACTCACATCGGTTTTTAAATCGAGAATGGTGCCCTCGTTTTTCCAGTGGACCAAGTCATCGGAAGAAAAGGTTTCAAAATACGTTCCAGACCACCCCGTAAAACCATCGCTGGTAGGGTAAAGAAAGTATTTTTGGTATTTTTCGGAATAGATGATTTCTGGATCGGCGTAATATCCCATCAGCACGGGGTTTTTAGCTTCGCTTACCGAAATGCTGTATGTTTTTTGCTGATTGCCTGAAGTGACAGTATAATTTACCGCACCCAATGAAAAATCCTGCAGGCCAGAAGTTGAAACATTTGCCCATGGCACGGTTTCTATTACAGGGTCAAAATTTGAAATATCCGTACCTACTTTAACTGGGATATAAATACTGTTTTCCTCGTCGTTAATTACCACGTTATTGCTTTTGATGGCTTCCGATTTAAAACCTGTAAACGAGCTTTCTCCAATGGCGCCCCATGTATCGATTAACTTTTGGGTTTCTTTCCCAGTGATGGGAATTACCGTGCCGTGGCGCGGATGGAAATTCATTGAAATGGCTTCATCGACCACAGTGAAATTCTCTAAATCTGATGATTTTGTAAACTGATATTTTCCCGAAGTGTACATATCGTACATCAAGATATACTCATCGGAACCTATCAATTCGAAAATGCCCGAGCCTTCAACGGCGGCATCGGTTTGGTCGTAAAAGCCCTCTTGTTGCACATAGCCTTCGGTCAACTTATCCGAAATGGCTTTTTTAATACCGCCACCATGGCTTTCATTTTTAAAGAACAAATGATATTTTCCATCTTTGTAAACAATATCGCCATCAATACAGGCACTATTGCTCGGGCTGAAAAACAACTGTTTTGGGGTGGTTGCCAAGCCCGTAAAATCGTTGTTGGCATAGGCGTAATAAATAATATCGGGGCCTTGGTCGCCCAACATCGACCAGTAGATCATGTACTGATCGGTTTTATCGTCATAAAAGGTTTGTGGTGCCCAAACCCGTTTTACATCGCCAAATTCTTCAGGATACGTTTCGGGAATATTGATGATGGTATGCGTCCAATTGATCAAATCGTTCGATTTCATCAGCACCATGGCATAGTTGTTCCACCCTTGCTCTGGCACGTATAAATCGGTAACCACCATATAGAATGTTTTCCCGTCGGGGCTACGCAAAATATGCGGATCGCGAACACCTCCTGATGAACTTATGCTTTTCGAGTCAATAATGGGCTGGTTGTTGTTCAGCGCATAAAAATTGTACCCGTCGCTACTTATGGCATAGTGGATGGCCTCCTCGCCCGGGCCATTGCCCACAAAATAGGTAAACAGATAGTTTTCGTAGTTTTCTTGGGTTTTACAGGAAAACAGACCTGTAAGAAGCATAAAAAGTGCTAAATATTTAATCTTGTTTTTAAATATTTTTATCATTTTGGTTTTGTTTTGATTGATTTATTTTAAGGTGATTTCCGTCGGTTTTAATTCAGGGTTTGTAAACTTCACCGTAATCGCTCCTTTTCCCTTTCTTTTTATATAGGCTGAAATTTCACCATGGAACACGTTGTGCTTATTATCGGTATAGTCGCCCATATCACTATTATTTGCCGCTTCGAGCCCCAACAATTCGCCCGGTCCCGTAATGGAACAGACCACTTCATGTTCTGAACTTTTTACCAACACTCCATTTTCATCCACTACGCTGACCGTTAATTGCTGTACGCTACTGCTCTTGTCAATATCCTTATTTCGTCCTACTTCCAAGGCTACGGCCAATTTGGGAGTTTCTATGGTAAAACGGCTTACTTCTTCATTTTTTTCGTTGAACCCAACGGCCTCCAATTTCCCCGGTTCAAAGGGAATATCCCATGAAATGATTCCGGTGTCTTTATCATAGGGTTTTACTTCCCCTACAACCGTGCCGTTAAGCTCTAACTGGGCCTTGGCCGCGTTGGTATAACAAACCACCCGGATGTTTTGTTTGTCCTTATAGTTCCAAAATGGCCAGGCGTCAATGGAAAGGTTTTTGTTTTCTGGATCTCGTATGGGATACGTCCCAATGTAAATCATCGGGTTTTCAGACCAAAGCGATTGCCTAAAATAACCACGGGGCTTTATGTCGCCTTTAAAATCGACCAACCCGGAATAGAACCCACGTGAGGGCCACTTTCCAGATTCGCCCAAATAATCGATGCCCGTCCATAAAAATTGCCCAAAAATATGCTCGTTTTCGACTACTGCTTTCCAAGCATTTAAATCGTGCCTGTTTTCGCTTCCGAAGATGACCCGATTGGGGTATTTTTCATGGTCAGATTGGTATTTACTTTCGGTATAGTTATAACCCGCTATATCCAATGCTTCGGGGTATTCCGTTTCGTTAGACATGGCCACCCCTGCCAAACCAGCCGTAACCGGCCTTGATTTATCAAACTTTTTTACGGTTGCAACCAGCCGTTTTGCAATGGCACCCAATCGCATGGCATCGGGGGCATCCTTTTTGTAACCCCCATAAATGGCTTGCGAAAATCCGGTATCGGCACCGCCATCTAAAACGGGATGCGAATAGGGGTCGTTGGGATAATCGACTTCGTTGCCGATGCTCCAAGCAAAAACAGAGATGTGGTTCCTGTCCCTTCTAACAAAATCCTCTAGGTCTCTTTCGGCCCAATCGGCAAAAATATCGTAGCTGCCTTCGTAGCCCGGCGTTCCTACGTTCCAGCCTTCCAACCATTTTCGTTTGGGGAATTCCCATTCGTCATAAGCTTCGTTGAGCACCAACAAGCCTAATTCATCGCATAACTCGTATAAATCTGGAGCCTGCGGATTATGGCTGGTCCTAATAGCATTAACACCGATTTCCTTTAAGGTCATCAATCTACTTTTCCAAACTTCGCGTGGCACGGCCGAACCCAAAACGCCCCCATCGTGGTGCAGGCAAACGCCTTTCATTTTCATCCATTTATTATTTAAAGCAAAGCCTTTATTAGGATCGAAAGTGAATTTTCGGAAACCTGTTTGCGTTGTTGTTTGGTCTATAATTTCACCATTTTTTAAAACCGTGGTTTTAAGTTGGTAAAGGTTGGGATTTTCAATATCCCATAATTTTGGGGTTTCAACGACTAATGCTGTTTCAATTTTACCGGTTCGGCTTGCCTGTAATTTCAAGGCATTTGAAGTTTTTGCAACCATAAAGCCTTCACTTGAAAAGAGTTCACTCACAACCTCTAGATTTGCTTGGGCACCTGATTCATTTTGAACTTCCGCCTCTATATTTAATACCCCGGAATTGCCTTTTAATTCCGGATAGGCATATACACCCCATTGCGTGATGTGAACGGGATTGGCATATACCAACCACACATCGCGGTAAATGCCCGAGCCGGTGTACCAACGGGAATCGGCACTTTGTCTGTGGTCAACCCGTACCGTTATAACATTTTCTTCTCCAAAGTTGATGTAATTGGTAGCGTCATAGGCAAACGAAATGTAACCGTTTGGCCGTTTTCCTAAAGATTTTCCATTGATGAATACTTCACTTCGGTTGTAAACGCCTTCGAAATAGAAGAATACTTTTTGCCCTTTTTTATTTGGTGGAACAGTTATCGATTTTTTGTACCATGCCATGCCTCCCGGTAAATAGCCCGTGGCACTTGCCAATTTTGGATCTAGCTTGCCCTTAACGCTCCAGTCGTGGGGCAAACCGACCACTTGCCAATTTGAATCTTTTGGTGGCTCTTCATAAAAAACGTTATCGCCCTGAAGTGAAAACGACCAGTTTTCATTGATGGTTTCGGCTTCTCCGAAAGACATTTGGCTCATACCGTAAGCATGTGTCAATACTACAATTCCAAATAAAATTTTCTTTATCATTATATCGTTTTGTTATCTTTATTCTTAAATAGACGTTTTTTAACCTAAAATGGTAGAAGTTGCCGC
>CAZZDI010000087.1:0-10871 GCA_964653155.1 uncultured Flavobacteriaceae bacterium
ACAAACCCTATTACTTTATTGCCTTTAATAACTTTAAAATGGTGGTTGTGGATGTTGTTGCTAAACCCGGTTGTTGAAAATGAAAAGGGAAACCGTTTGGGCACAGGTGTTTGCAGGTACTGGTTGTTGTTAATGTGCCAATTTACGTAGTCCATATCTTTTACAACAAAATCGTGCTGGCATACTGGAGCCATAAACTGCCAAGCCTCTTGATCGAGGGTGTTTAGGTATTCGTAATGAACCTGTTTAAGACGTTGTTGTGTTTTTTTTAAGTTATAAAGGTTTACCAGTTTTACAATCGTTCCGTTCAGGAGGGTTACCGCACCCCCCAAATACTTGAATGCGGTTATTTTATTGGCCAGTACTGTTTTGTTGAGCTTTAAAAAAATAGTGTGTCTTGTTTTCTCATAGATGGGGTTGCATAATGTACTGAAGAAGGTTTCGGCATTATGGCCATTAGATTCTATGAGAACGTTGTGTTTTAATGCTTTTAGGGCTTTGTTGAACACAAAAGAGGCCACTACGGTACCTTGATATTTAGGGGCTACCCACCACTCATGCAGCCAATTGGTTTTGTGCTTTGTTCCGTCCCGCAATTGAATGTAATCTGGAATTGTCAATACGTAAGCGATTAAGGCCTGGTGCTCGGTACAGGCTACTGCGCAAATGTCGTTAGGGGTTATCCTGCTATTCTTGGCCAGCCATACCGCTTTGCTTTTTGGGATTAGAATAGCACCGGGCTTCCAATATACATTCTCATCAAGAGCTTCGAGCAGTTCGCATTTGGTTAAAGTGGTTACCTTTAAATCGGGACTCATTGGCGTATGGATGGATGTTGTTGTTAATAGCTTTACGGAGGTAAATATACAATTAACTTGATAGCATTTGTAAGATAAAAGCGTAATTACGTTCTTATTTCATATTTTATCGATAAGATGTTTTTTGTGTTTATGAAACATAAATAAATATCGATTATTCACAATACGTTCTATAATTTAACGAACCATTTCGTTTACCATTACTCTTCGCTTACCTGATGCCAATAAAGGGATTTCATCTACGTATTCAACTTTTATATTAGCATCATTCCCCAAGTAGGTTTTAAAGTCGTTAACCAATTTTTTTTCGTTTTTAAAAACACCATCAATATTTACTTTAAACACATAGTCTTTTGTATTTTTCTGTATTAATTGGCACTGGTTCAATTCATGATAATTGTTCAGCAATAACATAATGTTGTTGGAAATGATTTCTCCTTTAGTGTTGGTTACGGCATCAATTTTACGACCTTCTACTTGTGTGAGTACAGGGCTTCCGTCAACGATGTCCATTATTCCAATATCGCCCGTATCGTAACGGATCATGGGCATGCAAAAGTTATATAGGTCGGTAATGACAATGCGTCCTTTTTTGCCATTTTCAACTGGAATATCGGCATTTAATTCTAAAATCTCAACATGGTAGCTGGCGGAATTAATTTTAAAGTACGAAGTGCCCGGGAGTTGTTGCGCTATGATGCCATTTTCTACGTTGGAATACCTAGATACTGTATCGACATTAAAATATTTTTTCAGTCTTTGTTTTGTGTGGGGGGATAAGCTTTCGGAAATAGCAATGGCCGATTGCAAATTACATTCTATAGGGCTTGCATTTGTTTTGTCGAGGTATTGGCACAGGGTTTCAAAAGCCGATGCATATCCAATCCAGCTTTTGGCTATTTTGTTTTTCTTTATGTTGCTCAGTAATGTTTGCAGGTAACTGTCTGTGAGGTCAAAAACATCGATAGGAACCATATTATAGGCCCATCTCGATAGCCGGTTTTTTTTCTCGAATGCATTCCACATTCTAAAGTAGTAAAGCTTATTGCCCATATTGTATCCAGCCAGTTCTGAAAAATAGAGGTTGTCAGCTGAATTCCTTATAACTTTATCGGGGTTTTGTAACACTTTAAACGGGGTTCCTGTTGAGCCGCTGGTGGAAGCTACCTTGTTTTTGGTATGCCTATAGGTCTCTGATTTAAATTCGGCATATTGGGCCTTGATGGTATTTTTGTTAATAACAGGAAAGGTTAATAGGTCTTTTTTGGGATTAAACTTATTGTAAAAAGACGTGGTACTGCAGGCGTGGCTTAAAAGTTTGTTGAGCTGGGGGGTATGGTGTATGCCTTGCTCAATTTGCTGTTTCACATGGTTGTAGTGCTTATTTTTTTTGCTGCCTGTTAAGACTTCGATGGTGTTAAAAAGGAACAGCCGTAGGTTTAGTGGCTTCATGATTATCCCTTAATTTCTTTTAAAATAGTTTGTATTATGGGGTTTTTGCTTAGCCCTCCATAAGCTAGGCCAGCCGTATGCAGGCATGGGTTGTGGTTGCCTTCTATAATTATAGGGCCTTGGTTGGTAATGGCAATATCCCATCCTACAATTCGGGTTGGTATTTTTGTTGCTGCATTGCAGGATATAGCCAAAGCTTCTTTTAGGAACGGTATTTTAAAACCGTCCAGTTTTATATTGGAATCAGGATGGTGTGTAAAAGTTGTTCCTCCATGGGTAATGCTTTGTTGTCCTGAGCCTTTTAGTGATTCATTTTCAAGGTTTAATGCAATAAAAAAACCACCTGAACTTACATTATCGGTAACCAGTTGGCCTGTGCCAAAGCGCATAAAGCCAGAAATAACATGTGCTTGGCCTTGTTTGTTCAAAAAGGTGTGTATTCTAAGGGTATTAATAGACTTGTTGAAAATTTTATTGACATCCACATGCTGTTGAATGTTTTCTTGATGGATGTAGTTGCTGTTGAGTATTTTAGGGGCATATTGTTCTATTTGGGCTTCAAGTTGGTTTCTGTGCAATAGCATACAGTCTTTGCCGCCAACACCGCTTATGGGTTTTATAAACATAGCTGCTTGGTTGGTGTCTTTAAAAACCATTTTAAAAAAATCGATTAGGGTCTTGTTGGAGCCGATATAGTAAGGTTTTGAGTTGTAATAAAAATGTGCACCAAAATTATGACTCAAGGTTTTAGGTGAGGGTATCTGGAGTGATTCGGTAAACAGGGAAAAACTTAACTTGTTTTCAAGAATGGCTATTGCATCGCGAACAACGATTTTATGGGAATCTATAATGCTGTAAAACTCCTTTAAACTGAGATATTCCTTGTAATTGACTATGCTTTTTCGGTACAAGAATTTCCTAAAGTAGTCTATGGGCCATACTTTTTTTATCCAGCCATAAACTAGCAGTTCTTTTAATATTTTAAAATAACCTTTTTTATTGGGGTCATTAAAAAAGCATTTCAGAAATAAAGTTTTTGACGACATTGAACGGTGGTAGGTTATAGGTTTTGATACTCTTCTAATATGGCATTCCAAACAAATTGTTGGTCGTAATTGGATACAATATGTTTTCTAGAGGCTTGTCCCATAAGTTTAAGTGCTTCTGGGGTTTTATTGAGCAATGTATTCATGGCCTCAAATAAAGCTTTAGCATCTTTTACCGGGACGATAACCCCATTGTTTTGGTGGCTAATAATTTCGTTACAACCATTAATATCGCTCACTATGGCGGGTAATTCCATGGCTCCAGCCTGCATTACTACATTTGGGAAGCCTTCACGGTAGCTGGGAAATACCAAAGCATTGGAAATGGCGAAAAATGGACGTACATCGTTTTGCCAACCGGTATAAATAATACCTTGGTGGTTTTCAATGTGCTGTGTGGTAGATGGAGATAATGGGTCCAGCTCTGATTCATACACGCCCACCAAAAGCAATTTTATTTGGGTACGCTTTTCATACAATTGTGTAAAGCCCTCGATCAATTCGTTAATCCCTTTGTCGCTTACTAAGCGCCCCACAAATACAAACACAAAATCGTCAGGAGCAATATTCCATGTTTTTCTGAATGTTATTTTATCGGGTTTTGTAAATAAATCTGGGCTGAAATACTGGGTGTCAATGCCGTTGGAGCTGCCATTGCCAATTACTTTAAGTTTTGCTTCACTTGTAAACCGGTGTTGTAAAATAATATCCTTTAAACCATAGGAGTTGGGGTAAATTTTAGTGGCACAGGCATAGGTTGTTTTTTCAACCGTATTTAGCAGCCGTCGTTTTAGGCCTGTAGCTTCTACCAGTGGAAGTCCTGCAATAGTGTGCAACCTATGAGGTACGCCGGCTAATTTGGCAGCCAACATGCCCAGTGTGCCTGCCTTAGGGGTGTGGGTGTGCACAATAAAAGGCTGTTCTTTTTTAAAAATTTTATAGAGTTGCCATACCCCAATCAAATCTTTTATTGGGGTGATTTTTCTGGACATGTTTACGGGAATAGTTCTATAATTTTCCAGAAGGCCAACCTGTTGTAACTTCCCATTTTCACTTGAAGAGATGCCTAACATTTCGTAATACTTTGACATGAATTGAAGTTGTCCTTTTAGGAGCCCTTTTAAGGAGTTGGGCACTGTGGTAATACGAATTATTTTTTTCTTCATGAATTAGTATAATGTGTTAATATACCACAAATATAGAAAAGTAATCGGTTGGGTGGTATTAAATCTATTTAATGCCTAAAAAGGAGTTATAAGGCTTTGGTGGCTTTTATATAAGGTGTTGTTGCTCTATGGTGTCTGTAGTATTTTTTCTAATGAAATTATCGAATTGAGTAGAATACTCAAGTCTCATTAAATTTGGCTCAAAAAACAGGGGGCTAGCTGTTGTTTCGGACTTTTTTATGTGTTTTGGTTGGGGTGATGTGGTGTTTAATATCACCGTCATTCCGTGTGCGGCGGCCTCTACTAGGCTAGGTATAAATATAGTAGCCAGTTGGTTTGATATTCAAAGTTATAACATGCTTTGTCTGCGCTCAGTGCAGACTACTCCTAGCCATGACGCTAATCAAAATCGAGCCAAGGGCGAATTACTGAAGTAGGAGTGAGAGATCCCATAATGTAAAGGTGCTTTCCCACGCTTCGTTAGAAGCATGATAAACCAGTTACCAATGCATATTTCACTAAAACCGGAAATTTGTTGTATATGCCTATGGAAGTTTTCTCATTATCTTCCAATAAATTCCATCAAAATATAATTATACCCCAATCCAAAAACAATAGCCAGCCCAAAGCTAAGCAGGGTACCTATCAAAATATATTCGGTTAGTTTTCGGTCTTTGGCTTGGGTGAGATCGCTAAAACGGAACACCGATTTTGCAGTGATTAAAAAACCAACTCCTTCCCAATGATCGGTAATGATGAATACAAAAACAAACAGACGCTCCAAGATACCGATGTAAGTGCCGGCGTGTTTTAGCGATGCTTCGTTAGTGTATTTGGAAACGTCCCATTTTGAAATAAGGGATTTCATAATAATGGACGATACTTGCGTAACACCCAAAATACAAGTGGTAAATAGCAGGATTTGTGTAGTGGAAACTGCTTTTGAATCAATACTAAAAGGGTGGTAAAGGTTTACTACTAAAGCTATGACGATGAGGTGCGCCAATTGGTCCAAACCAAAAAGTAGCCGATCATTGAATCTAGATTTCAACAGCAATTTCACAAGGTCGATAATATAATGGGAAACTACTATGATGGCAATGCCCAAACCATATTTAAAATTGAATTGTAGTAAAATAATGAGTGTAAGCACATGCACTAAAATATGGAGGTATAAAAATTTCGATTTGTGCTTGTGAGCTTCTTTGTGGAGCACCCATTTTTGTGGCTGGAGCAAAAAATCGCCTATTAAATGTGCTAAAATCAATTTAAGGGAAAAGGCTAGCATAGGCGTTGTATTTGGTTGTCAAAATAATGAATAAGTTTCGAAATCTCATCAAAACCGGCACGTTTTAACCCTTGGCTAATGTTGCCTTGGGTTTTTCCTAAAAGGGCGGCTATTTGGTTTTGGTTGAAGTTTGGGTGTTCTAAAGCGGTTTTAACTAAATTGGCCGAATTGCTGGTCCAATAGTCCATGGTCAATAAGGCCAATTCCAGCATCAAATTCATGGAGGCATCAAAGGCTTCAAAAGGCGATTTTAAGGCTAGTGTCGTTTTTTTTAAGCTTTCAAAACATTCCCCAGAATTTACAAAAGCACTGCCGTTGGCCTCAGTAATTTTTTCGGCATGGTAGGTTTTGTCGCCAATGCCTATGGCCAGCCTAACGTCCAATCCATCAAATTGTTTAATATGGGTTTTAATTAAAATAGATGCACGTAGGGCATCGTTGGGGGCAACTTCCATTTGAAAACTGTCGCCCCGGTATATTTCCCAAGTTTTTGGCGATGGCCCGAAAGTGTTCAAAACGGTTTTCAGAGCCTCAAGCCACTGCTTGGGTGGTTTTTCTTGGGAGTTGATAACATCGCCTGTTATTATACTGGTCATGATTTGTAAATTAAAGCTGTATAAAAGTAGTTAATTGAGGTTGAATTTACAAAATATTACCTTAAAAACTAATAATTTAAAATATTACCTATATAGATTATAATTTTGAATATCAGCTGTTGGGTAAATATTTTGTCCGTAATAAAATTGGTGTTGAAATATCTTTCCGCACATATTAAAAACAAGAAAACATGAAACTGTTAAAAGAATTTAAAGAGTTTGCGTAAAGGGTAATATGACAGATATGGCCATTGGTATTATAGTTGGGGCATCGTTCAATAAAATCGTTCAATAAAGTGATTGACGTGCTTGTAAAACAGGTATTTTTGCCACCTTTATCGTTATTGGCCGATGGTGTAAGTTTTAAGGATGAACGAGGTATTTTAAGGGATGCCGTAACCAGCATTGAGGGCGAAATTATAATAGGTGAAGTGGCCATAGGCTATGGTGTTTTGGGAGAAGTTATGCTCGATTTCCTAATTGCAGGGTTTGCTGTTTTTATTGTGGTGAAATTTATGAGCCGATTGAAAAACCGCGCATACGACACCAAAGACAAAGCGGTTTCAACCCCAAAAGATATCGAATGGCCCACCAACCTGAATAAGTTGATGGAAGAACAAAACCGATTTTTAAAAGCTAAAAAACAGATCGGTTGAAAAGGAAAAACGGAAACTGCCAGTACTAAACAAGATGCTTTACCTTGTGGTAGGCAATCTCCTTAAAATCGGAAATTACCATATCGGCCTTGCTGTAATCTTGATTTTTGGAATGGAAACTGTCGTAGCCCACACAAAAAATATTGGCGGCTTTAGCGGCTTCCACGCCGTTGGTGGAATCTTCAATAACTAAACATTCGTTTCTGCCAAATCCTGTGGCTTCGGCCGATTTTATAAAAATTTCGGGGTGTGGTTTGCTCTGTTTTAAGTCACCGCCACTAAATTTGGCCTTAAAATATTGATCTAAATCGAAACGTTCAAAAATTTGATTAATGCCATCCATAGATGCCGATGAACCTAATACCAAGGTGATTCCGTTGTTGTGGTAATCTTTAATGAGGTCTAAAACGCCATCAATAAGAGCCAGTTCAGAATCACTTTCAAAAAAACGCTTGTAGTGTTTGCGCTTTAAGGCCACTAAATTTTCGGGTGTTTGCTCCAAATTGAAATGGTCGCACAGGCGCTTGCAAATGTTTATGGTAGATTGCCCGGTGAACGATTGGTACATTTCGGCAGAAACATCAATGCCAACTTCATCAAACATATCGTGGTACGCTTTATTGTGCAGGGGCTCACTGTCTATTATAACCCCGTCCATATCAAAAATAACGGCTTTTAACATCTTTAATTTTTATGCGAATATATTGAATTTAAAGTAAGGTGTAATAATCACATTATAAAGATTGGGTTAATTATTGGGGCCTTTTATTGTCTAGTTAAAGGTTGAAACCCTGCAATTCCATTGCAGATACTTTGGTTTCTATAAAACATTTGATGCTGTTTGCCATTTCGAGCACAGTGAGAAATCCCATCATAAATTGAAGACTATATGATGAGATTCCTCGTCGCTCTGCTCTGTCGGAATGAACATTATGCTCTAAAATGAATTTTATTCATTAACTAAAACAATGGATTGGAAATCCATTGTTTTTTTGGCTATTCGTTCTTAAAAATTCAGTTTAAAATGGCCAAAAAGTGGGGACTAAAATGAGCGAAATAATAAAAAAGATAAGTAAGAGCGGAGCGCCAACTTTTAGGTAATCCATAAACTTATAAGCTCCGGCCGTCATAACCATGGCATTTGTGGTAGTGCCAATGGGGGTTAAAAATGCTGTTGAAGCACTTATAGCAACCACAATCATGAATGGTTCGGGCGATAGGTTAAGCGAATTGGCTGCTAAGATGGCGATGGGCGCCATTAAAACTGCCGTGGCCGAATTGTTTATTACTTGACTAAAAGTGGCTGTTAATAAAAATACGCCTCCCAGTAGTAAAGTAGGGTGTATGGCCCCTAAATAAGCTACCAACCCGTTGGCTATAATTTGCGCCGTTCCTGTTTTTTGCAGCGCAATGCCCATGGGTATCATGGCGGCTATCATCACCACACTAGTCCAGCTAATGCCTTTGTAAGCCTTGTTTATGGGAACACATCCGGTTAATAATACAATACCTGCCGATATTAATGCCGCTATAGAACCAGGAACAATTTTAAATACCATAAAAACAATCATAAGTATTAAAGCCCCTAGAGCTATAAATGATTTTAGGCCCAATTTTTCCACATTTTTGGCCATGCCTTCTGGACTGCCAATGATAACCAAGTTTTCGTGCTGCTTTTTTAGATCTTCAATGTGTTGCCAAGTTCCTCGTATTAAAAAAGCGTCTCCTGCTTTTATTGTTACTTCTTTTTCTAAAATGTTGGCTCTGTTTCTTGCGGCCAAAAGCTGGAGGTCAAATCGTTTAAAATATTCAGATAAGTTGTATTTTCTGCCTACTAGCAGTGAATTGGGGTTCACAATAATTTCGGTCATGCCCACCTCTTGGTTAATTAGGTTGTTCTTTAACTCGTCTGCAATGGGATCTAGAGGTAAAAGCCCTAACCTAAACGTTATCATCAGTTTGTTTATGGCTTCTGTATCACCTTTTACGGTAATGATATCGTGGTACATAAATTCTGTTTCGGGAGCGGGCAAATCAATAAAATAAGGCACTTGCTTAAGCAGGTTTGGATGCCTTCTTTTTATTTTAATGATAGAGACGTTGTAGTTTTTTTCAAACCCCCAATCCTCAATTTTGGTGCGCAGTAATGGTGAAATAGACCTTACACGCAAACGGTAATACCCATCTTCAACTTTATATGCTTCAATCCAATTGTGAAGGGTAGATTCAATATTAACCGGTTTATTGTTGGTTTTGTTGCTGGGCAATAATCGGTAACCAATAAACTTAAAATAGAGAATAGCAATAACCAATAATGGCACGCCTATTAAGGCAAATTCAAAAAACGAAAAGCCTTCAAATCCCGCATCAACCAAAGCATTGCTGGCAATAATGTTTGGGGGTGTTCCTGTTAAGGTTAAAAGCCCACCGGTATTTGATCCAAACGCTACGGGCATGAGCATTTTAGAGGGCAATGTACCAATGCTCCAAGCGGAAGAAATAGTTAAGGGCATTAAAGTAGCCACCGTTCCCGTATTGCTCACAAAGCCAGAAAGCACACCACCACCCAAGGTAACGATCACCAAAAGTTTAGGAACACTTTTTCCGGCCCATTCTACAAATTTCTTGCCCGCCATGGCCGTCCAGCCCGTTTGTGCAATGCCCTCACCAATAATAAATAGGGCAGCAATCATAATTACCGTGGGGTTGCTAAATCCGCTAAGGGTTTCTTCGGCGGTTAAAATACCTGTTAAAAATAATGCCAACATAGATATTAGGGCAACAATATCTGGGGTAAATTTGCCCCAAACAAAAAGGGCTATGGTTATTACTAAAATGAGGAGCATTAAATAAATCATATCTTGTTATATTTGTTAGCTTTATAGCCGGGTTAGTGTTTTGATTAATTTAGGGTAAAATTACTACTGTATTAAACTATTAATTATGATATAAATCATGCTTTAAAGATTCACCCTATTTTTGGATTATTTTTAAAATTTGAATGAATACGGGAAAAAAAACATTGACGAATACGTTTTCGTAATAATAGATTTACGATTATTTATTGTTTTTATATGATTTAAGTAGAATTATAATAGGCGTTTTTCGGAATAAGAATAAAAAAATTATGAAATTAGACATATTGGCTATTGGGGCACACCCCGACGATGTAGAGTTAGGTTGTGGCGGAACCATAGCAAAAGAGGTGTACAACGGAAAAAAAGTGGGCATCTTAGACTTAACCCGTGGCGAATTGGGCACTCGCGGCTCGGCAGAAATTCGCGATAAAGAAGCGGCCAATTCGGCAAAAATATTGGGGGTAGCGGTACGTGAAAATTTAAGATTTGCCGACGGATTTTTTGTAAATAACAAAGCCCATCAATTGGAAATCATTAAAATCATCAGGAAGTACCAACCCGAAATTGTACTGTGCAATGCTGTTGACGATCGGCACATTGACCACGAAAAAGGCAGCAAATTGGCCAGCGATGCTTGCTTTTTAAGTGGTTTGGCCAAAATTGAAACAACTTACAATAACGAATTGCAAACGGCTTGGCGCCCCAAGCAAGTGTACCATTTTATACAATGGAAAAACTTGGAGCCCGACGTTGTAGTCGATATTACTGGCTTTGTCGATAAAAAAATGGCATCGGTGTTAGCCTATAAAACGCAGTTTTTTGATGAAAACAGTAAAGAGCCGCAAACGCCCATATCGAGTAAAAACTTTACCGATAGTGTGATTTACCGCACACGCGACTTAGGCCGATTAATAGGGGTAGAGCATGCCGAAGGCTTTACGGTAGAGCGCTATGTAGCGGTTGATAGCCTGTTCGATTTGAAGTAGTTGAA
>CAZZDI010000088.1:0-10829 GCA_964653155.1 uncultured Flavobacteriaceae bacterium
ATGGACAGAAAGGGCTTTTATCGGTTTAATGGAAACAACCGATTTGGCTTCAAATGCTTGGGTGGATAAAGGCATGGTGGTTTGCTCGGTGGCAGATGGATTGGAAACTTATGCTAGAACAAGTGGCAACGATTGGAGCGGATACTTTAAATACAATGCCATCGATCCTACATTTATTGAAACGCCAGAAGGTGAGCAATATTTAATTTATGGTTCGTGGCACTCTGGAATAGCAGCTTTAAAATTGAATCCAGAAACAGGAAAGCCTGATAAACTCGAAACTTTGGACGATTTTGGCGTTACCGTTGCCAAGCGTGGCAATAGCCGTTGGCAAGCTTCCGAAGGTCCAGAAATAATGTATAACCCAGACACGGGCTATTATTATTTGTTTATGGCTTACGACGAACTTTCAGTAGCCTATAACACTAGGGTAGCACGATCTACAAGTATCACTGGGCCATACCTCGGCATCAATGGAGCCAATGTAACGGCTGGAGCAGATTGTTACCCTATGCTAACGCACCCTTATAGTTTTAAGAACCATACGGGGTGGGTGGGGTTTGCACATAATACCGTGTTTAAAAATCCAGATACCAACCAATGGTTTTATGCGTCACAAGCCCGTTTGCCCGAAGGTGTTCCGGGTATTAATGTGTCCAACGCCGTGATGATGGGACATGTTCGTGAAATTGAATGGACCGATGATGGTTGGCCAGTAATAGCTCCAGAGCGTTATGCGGGAGTGCCTTCAACCGAAATTACCGAAGCTTCTTTCGTGGGCACTTGGGAGCATATAGAAATGCAGTATCAGTATAAAGTAATTCAAGAGGCTTCAACTATAATATTAATGAGCAATCATACGGTAGCTGGAGATGTAACGGGTACATGGTCTTACGATAGTGCCAATAAAACGCTGGATATTAATGGCGTTAAATGTAAAGTGCTTGATGCTTGGGATTGGGAAGCTTCAACACGAAAAGTAACCATTACCTATTCAGGATTAACAAGTGCAGGCTTGCCTGTTTGGGGTAAAAAAATAAACTAAACGTATGAAAAAAATATTCATTTTATTAATAGCTTCATCAATAGGATTGGGCTGTGGTTCAGGAAAAAGGTCGTCTTCAATACACGAAAACCTAAATTTCAACAATCCTATAATAACCGATAAATATACCGCCGATGCAGCGGCTATTGTACACAACAACAAAGTGTATCTGTACGCGGGCCATGATCAAGCACCAAACGATGTTAACGCTTACCGTATGCACGAATGGTTGGTGTATTCTTCGGAAGATATGGTGCATTGGCAAGAACATCCCGTGCCGTTAAAGCCAACCGATTTTAATTGGGCGTCGGGCAGTGCATGGGCTTCAGAAGTGATTGAAAAAAACGGAAAATTTTATTGGTACGTAACCGTTGAGCATGGAAGCATTCACGGAAAAGCCATTGGCGTAGCTGTTGCCGATAGTCCTACAGGGCCGTTTAAAGACGCGATCGGAAAAGCTTTGGTTACGAATGATATGACCACGCATACAAAAATAAGTTGGGATGATATTGATCCTACGGTTTGGATTGACGACGATGGACAAGCTTACATGTTTTGGGGAAATACCGTTTGCAAATATGCCAAACTAAAAGACAATATGATAGAGCTGGACGGCCCCATTATGACGGTTGATCTGCCCAATTTCACAGAAGCTCCATTCATTCACAAAAAAGGCGATTGGTATTATCTCTCATATGCCTATCAATTTCCTGAAAAAATAGCCTATGCCATGAGCAAATCCATTAATGGTCCATGGGAATTTAAGGGTATTTTAAACGAGGTGGCCGGTAACAGTAATACCAACCATCAAGCTATTATCGAATTTAAAGGGAAAGATTATTTTATATATCATAACGGAAGCATTCCAACGCACGGCGGCAGTTTTAGGCGCTCGGTGTGTGTGGACCGGCTTTATTATAACGAAGATGGCACATTGAAGCGTGTCATTATGACTTCCGAAGGCATTCAAAATTAAAGCTAATGAAATTCTATAAAAACAACATTTTTTTCTTCGTGCTGCTAGTATCCATAATGTCTTGCGCACAAACAGAAAAACCCATAACGCACGATCCGGTTGTTGCCAAACAAGGCGATACTTATTATTTGTTTTGTACAGGTCCTGGCATTACAAGGTTTTCCTCGAAAGATTTAAAAACTTGGAAGAAAGGGAAGCCGGTTTTTACCGAAAGCCTCCAATGGGCAAATGAAGTGGCTCCAGGGTTTAACGGGCATATTTGGGCTCCCGATATCACTTTTTATAACGGTACTTATTATTTGTATTACTCTATTTCTGCTTTCGGAAAAAATACTTCGGCCATCGGGTTGGTAACCAATAAAACCTTAAATCCCAATGATGAAAACTACAAATGGCAAGATCAGGGAGCTGTTGTTCAATCGGTGCCCAACCGAGATATGTGGAACGCTATCGACCCGAATTTAGTTTTTGACGAAAACGGAACGCCTTGGTTGGCCTTCGGTTCATTTTGGAACGGTTTAAAAATGGTGAAAATGAATACCAATCTAAAAGAAGTTGCCCAACCTGAAGAATGGCATACTATAGCCAAACGTCAGCGAGATTTTGAAATAGAAGATGCCAATGCGGGCAATGCCGCTTTAGAGGCGCCTTTTATATTCAAAAAAGGAGAATATTACTATCAATTTTTATCGTGGGATTATTGTTGCCGTGGCGAAAACAGTACTTACAAAGTGGTGGTGGGCCGTTCAAAATCAGTAACAGGGCCGTATGTAGATAAAGAAGGAAAATCGCTTAACCATGGAGGCGGAAGCTTGGTTGTTGAAGGCGATGGAAACTGGCATGGCATTGGGCACAATAGTGTTTATACCTTCGATGGAAAAGACTATTATTTTAGCCATGGCTACGATGCTAATGACAAAGGTGCACCTAAATTA
Source organism: uncultured Flavobacteriaceae bacterium (assembly GCA_964653155.1). Lineage (GTDB taxonomy): Bacteria > Bacteroidota > Bacteroidia > Flavobacteriales > Flavobacteriaceae > Flavisericum. Next base: position 2,957 of record CAZZDI010000088.1, read on the forward strand.
ATAGTTAAGGAAGTGGTTTGGAAAGCCGGTTGGCCTGTTTTACAATCAATTAAATAAGTAAGGGCTAGCAAATATTCTTGATATATGAAATCTGAAAACCAAAAGTTAAGTGTCCTTGAAAAAATAGGCTATGGCTCTGGAGACGCTGCGGTGAATGTGGTAATATCTTCCATGTTCCTTATTATTACCTTTTTTTATACTGATGTGTTTGGGCTTAAGCCCAAGGATATGGCGCTTTTGTTTTTATTGGTGCGATTTATCGACGCGATTACCGATCCGCTTATGGGCATGATTACCGATAAAATAACCACAAAATGGGGCCGGTATAGGCACTATTTTTTGTTTTTATCGGTGCCTTTCGGGCTTTCGGTTTTTTTGACTTTTACCACTCCAGATTTCGATTATGCCGGTAAAATGATTTATGCTTACCTAACCTATGTTTTTGTAACCATTATGTTTACTTCGGTAACCATACCATACATATCGCTTATTGGGGTGTTAACCAGTAGCCCGCAAGAACGTTTGTCGGCCAATGGCTATCGGTTGTTTTTTGCTAAAATAGCCGCTTTTTTGGTGTCTATTGTAGTGCCAATTTTAGCCGAAAAATTAGGGAAAAATGATATTTCAAAAGGGTATCAATTGGCCATGGGGCTTATGGCATTGATGGGAACGGCCCTATTTTTATTCTGTTTTTTTACAACCAAAGAACGCGTAGCGCATAAAGTAGAAGATAAACCGCTATTGGAACAATTCAAGTTGCTGTTGCAAAACGGGCAATGGACACTCCTGTTCGGGGTTTGTTTTTTTGGCACGGTAGGTTATGTTATCCGTAATTCGGTGGCTATTTTCTACGCCAAATATTTTTTGGGTGGCGATGCTAGTGTACAGTCTTCGTTTATGGCAACAGGGGTAGTGGCGGCTATTTTGGCCATGCCAGCATCAACCTTTATAACCAAGCGCTATTGCAAGGTGAAACTATTTAAATGGACACAGCTTGCTGTTGGAGTCATCAGTTTAATTATGCTTTTAGTGGTTAACCCCGGAAATATCGCATCGGCTTACGTATTGTATTTCATCCTTTCATTTGTAGTCGATTTGCATGCACCGGTATTTTGGTCGGCCATTGCCGAAGCGGTAGATTACGGTCATGCCGAATCGGGAAAGCGGGTGTCAGGGCTGTCGTTCGGGGGGATTTCATTCGCACAAAAATTAGGAATGGGCATAGCCGGGGCTGCGGTAGGCTATTTGCTGGATTTCTTTGAGTATGTACCAAAAGCCGAAACACAAACCGAATATGCGCTTTTGGGCATTGCACTCATGCTAACGGTCATCCCGGGGGTGTTTCATGTTATTATGGGCGGACTCATGTTTCGGTATAAAATAACCGATTCATATTACGAAACCATTAAAGAAAAATTGAATATTTAAAATGGATAAAACCAGAACAAACCACCCTATTGTTGAACAGCGTGCCGATCCGTTTGTTTATAAACATACCGATGGGTACTACTATTTTACGGGTTCTGTGCCTACTTACGACCGAATTGAGCTTAGAAAAGCAAAAACGATTGAAGGCTTGAAAGATGCAAAAACCTTCGATGTGTGGTTTAAACATGAAAGCGGCCCCATGAGCCGACATATATGGGCCCCCGAAATTCATTATTTAGATCGAAAATGGTATGTTTATTTTGCGGCAAGCGAAGAAGAAGATATCTGGAAATTAAGGCCCTATGTGCTGGAATGTAAAGGTCAAGATCCTTTAAATGATGAATGGATGGAGTTGGGGCAAATGCAGGCAGCAGATGGTGACAATAAAAGTTTTATCGATTTTTCTCTGGACGGAACCGTCTTCGAACATAACAAAAAGCGCTATTTCTGTTGGGCCGAAAAAACAGGTGGACAATTCGCGGCATCCAATTTATATCTGGCCGAAATGGAATCGCCAATAAAATTAAAAACGACACAGTTTATGCTTACCACCCCAGATTACGATTGGGAGCGCATTGGTTTTTGGGTAAACGAAGGGCCAGCAGTCATTAAGAATGGGGGGAAAATATACATTACATTTTCCGCTAGTGCCACAGGAAGCTGCTACTGCATGGGGGTGATGGAAGCTGATGAAACTGCTGATTTGTTAGATCGAAATTCTTGGAGAAAATCCAGATACCCTGTGTTGCAGACTGATGAAGAAAAGGGTATTTATGGCCCAGGGCACAACAGTTTTACGGTTGATGAAAACGGAAATCCATTAAGTATTTACCATGCCCGGGATTACGAAAAAGCTGTTGGCGATCCAACCTTTGTTCCAAAAACAGATACGAGACCATTGGATGAAATTATCGCCGACCCCTTATACGATCCCAACCGACATGCTAGGGTTATGGAAGTAAAATTTGATAATAATGGCCGGCCAATTTTTGAATATTATTAATTGAAAATACACGCTTCACAGCATATTAGTTTATTGGATTACGGCCTAGTTCCATTGGGTATTTCGAAATGTTGATTTATTTAATGTAAAAATTTAAAAGTGTACATGTTACACTTATTGAATTGTTTACTATATTTGTAGCATTAAAAACTAACATTTCATGAAAAAATATACCATAGGTATGGACTTCGGTTCCGATTCGGTTAGGGCTTTGTTGGTGGATACGGCAACAGGCGAAGAATTGGCAACCGCAGTTCATTACTACGCCCGATGGAAAGATGGAAAATATTGCGATCCCTCAAAAAGTAAATTCAGGCAACACCCTTTAGATTACATTGAAGGTATTGAAACTACCGTTAAGTCGGTATTGGCACAAGTTGATGAAAGCGTAGCAAAAAACGTGGTGGGCATTGGTGTCGATACTACTGGGTCAACGCCCGTAGCGGTCGATAAAACCGGCACACCATTGGCGCTTTTAAATGGTTTTGAAGAAAACCCTAATGCCATGTTCGTGCTTTGGAAAGATCACACAGGCATCAAGGAAGCCGATGAAATCAATGAACTTTGTAAAAAGTGGGACATCGATTATTCGCAATACGAAGGTGGTATTTATTCTTCAGAATGGTTTTGGTCAAAAATTTTACACGTTTCTAGAGCCGATAAAAGCGTTTACGAAGCGGCGCATTCGTGGGTAGAGCATTGCGATTGGGTGCCGTTTTTATTAACTGGTGGCACCGATGTGTCACAAATGAAACGTAGCCGTTGCGCTGCCGGACATAAAGCTTTGTGGCATGAATCCTTCGGAGGGTTACCACCAAATGATTTCTTCGTGGCTTTAGATCCCCTTTTGGATGGATTGACCGATAGATTGTTTAAAGAAACCCATACTTCCGATGTTTCCGCAGGAACACTTTCACCAGAATGGGCCAGTAAATTAGGGCTTTCAACCAATGTTGAGGTCGCTGTTGGTGCTTTCGATTGCCACATGGGCGCGGTAGGAGTAAATATAGAACCTTACTTCTTAACGAAAGTGATGGGCACGTCAACCTGCGATATTTTAGTCACTCCAAAGGAGAAAAAAGAACATTTGGTAAAAGGCATTTGCGGACAGGTAGATGGCTCGGTAGTTCCCGGTATGTTGGGACTTGAAGCTGGGCAATCCGCTTTCGGAGATATCTACGCTTGGTACAGCCGTTTATTGGCTTGGCCAGTTCAAGAATTAATAGGTAATTCTTCCCTTATTGACGAGGCCACCAAAGAAAAACTGATAGACGAAGCTTTATCAAATTTGTTACCAAAATTAAGTGAGGCGGCAGCGAAAGAACCTATTGGAGCTTCTGGCGAATTGGCTTTGGATTGGATGAACGGACGAAGAACCCCAGATGCCAACCAAAACTTAAAAGGGGTGATTTCTGGAATTAACCTAGGAAGTACTGCGCCAAAAATATTCAGAGCTTTAGTAGAATCCACCTGTTTTGGCGCCAAGAAAATTGCCGACCGATTTGTAGAAGAAGGTATCCCCATAAAAGGCGTAATTGCCATTGGTGGAATTGCATTAAAATCGCCCTTCGTCATGCAAATGATGGCCGATGTTTTAAACGCGCCCATCAAAGTAGTAAAATCAGAGCAGGCCTGCGCACTTGGTGCGGCCATTTTTGGAGCAGTAGCTTCAAAAGCGCATAACGATACCGTTGAAGCTATGGATGCTATGGGAAGTCCGTTTGAAAAAGTGTATTCCCCAATTGCAGAAAATGTTCCGGCTTACCAAAAGGTATATGAGGATTACAGTAATTTTGCCGTAAACATTGAAGATTTCATCATGAAAAATATTTAAAATGAGTAAATATAAAGATTTAAAACAGGAATGCTACGAGGCCAATATGCAGCTCAACGAGTTGAATTTGGTGGTTTATACCTTTGGAAACGTAAGTGCGGTGGATCGCGAAAATAAAGTGTTCGCCATAAAGCCCAGTGGTGTAGCTTATGAGGAATTAAAACCGGAAGATATCGTTATTGTTGATTTCGACAATAATATTATTGAAGGCACTATGCGTCCGTCGTCCGATACCAAAACGCACGCTTACCTTTATAAGCATTGGGAAGAAATAGGAGGTATAGCCCATACCCATGCTACGTATTCTGTGGCTTGGGCACAGGCACAAATGGATATTCCTATTTTTGGTACCACACATGCCGATCATTTGACGGCCGATATTCCGTGTGCGCCACCGATGCGCGACGACCTAATTGAAGGGAACTACGAGCACAATACAGGCATCCAAATCATTGATTGTTTCAACGAAAAAGGATTATCGCATACCGAAGTGGAAATGGTGCTTTTAGGAAACCACGGTCCGTTTGCTTGGGGAAAAAATGCAGCCAAGGCGGTGTATAACAGTAAAGTATTGGAGGTGTGTGCCGAAATGGCCTATTTAACCAGACAGATTAACCCCAATGCCCCACGATTAAAGGATTCATTAATTAAAAAACACTACGACCGCAAGCACGGAGCAAATTCATACTACGGTCAATAAAATAAACAAAAAACAAAATGATAGATATTTCAAAAAAAGAGGTTTGGTTCATTACAGGGAGCCAAGATTTATACGGCGACGAAGCTTTAAAGCAAGTGGCTAAAAATTCCACTGAAATCGCGAATACATTAAATAATTCGGCGTTAATTCCGGTAAATGTTGTGTTTAAGCCCATCGTAAAGTCTTCCGACGAGATTTACGAAACGCTAACAGCTGCCAACCAAGAAAAAAACTGTATTGGTATTATTACTTGGATGCACACCTTTTCACCTGCAAAAATGTGGATTAGAGGGCTAACGGCACTTCAAAAGCCATTATGCCATTTACATACACAATACAATAGAGATATTCCTTGGGGCACCATCGATATGGATTTTATGAACTTGAACCAAGCGGCGCATGGCGATCGTGAATTTGGGTTTATGGTAAGCCGTTTGCGCAAAAACAGAAAGGTTGTTGTAGGCCACTGGTCGTTGGATACCGTACAAAAGAAAATTGGTGATTGGACGCGCGTGGCTGCCGGTTGGGACGATTGGCAAGGTGCTAAGTTTGCCCGTTTTGGTGACAATATGCGCTTTGTGGCCGTTACCGATGGAGATAAGGTTGAAGCCGAAACTAAGTTCGGTTTTTCTGTAAATTCTTATGGGATTGGTGATTTGGTAAAACTTATCGATGCCGTTTCGGATGATGCGGTTAACGATTTAGTAAAAGAATACGAAGCCTCTTACCATATGGCCGAAGAGTTATTGGAAGGCGGGGAAAAAAGACAGTCTTTATTCGATGCGGCACGTATTGAATTAGGTTTGGAAAAGTTCCTCGTTGATGGCGGCTTTAAAGGTTTCAGCGATACGTTTGAAGATTTATATGGTATGAAACAGTTGCCAGGTATTGCCGTACAGCGATTAATGCAAAAAGGTTACGGTTTTGCTGGCGAAGGCGATTGGAAAACTGCAGCGCTAACGCGTGCCATGAAAGTAATCGGTTCTGGTCTTGAAGGCGGAAATGCTTTTATGGAAGATTATACCTATCACTTAGATCCGGCAGCACCAAGAATTTTAGGATCGCACATGTTGGAGGTTGATCCTGTTTTGGCAGCCGACAAACCCTCTTGTGAGGTGCATCCATTAGGAATTGGTGGAAAAGAAGATCCGGTGCGTTTAGTGTTTAACGGTAGAGCAGGAGATTCGCTTGTCGCCGGTTTAATGGATTTTGGTAACCGTTTCAGGTTGTTAATCAACAAAACCGTTGGTGAGGAAGTTACTGAAGCGTTACCAAATTTACCAGTAGCCCGCGTCATGTGGAAACCATTACCCGATTTTGAAACGGCATGCGAAGCTTGGATTTTAGGAGGTGGTGCGCACCATACTTGTTACAGCGAAAACATTTCGGTTGAACAAATGGAAGACTTTGCTGAAATGGCCAATATTGAAGCCTTGGTTATTGATGAAAAAACCACAATTCGGGATTTTAAAAATACCATCAAAGCCAACGAGGCCTATTATATGTTCAAATAATCAAAAAAAAATAAACTAAATATATCACCACTATGAGAGTTTTAAAACGTTCTTTTTTTAGTATTTTGCTCCTCGCCTTTGTAGGGCTAAATACCCATTGTAAAAACAATAAAAAAGAAAACCCGAGCGAAACTATGGAAGTTCCAGCAGAAAAAACATCAGCAATTACAAAATCCGAATACGGAAAAATGCCAGATGGCACCACCGTAGAGCAATACGTACTGAAAAATGCCAATGGCGTTGAAATGGGCGTGATTACCTATGGCGGAAGAATTACATCTTTAAAAGTGCCCAACAAAAATGGCGAATTTGAAAACGTAATTTTAGGCTTTGATAATTTAGACGATTACTTGGAGGACAATCCATTTTTCGGTGCGCTGATTGGTCGTTTTGGAAACCGTATCGCAAAAGGTAAATTCTCATTAAACGGTGAAGAATACAGTTTAGCAACCAATGATGGTCCTAACCATTTACACGGCGGTGTAGATGGTTTCGACCGTGTGGTTTGGTCGGCTGAACCCATTGAAGGAGGCGAAAGCCCAGCGTTAAAATTAACCTATTTAAGTGCTGATGGCGAGGAAGGCTACCCCGGAAACCTAAACGTTACCGTAGTGTACACCTTAACCAACGATAATACTTTGGAAGTAGATTATAGTGCGACTACCGATAAGGCTACGGTAATCAACTTAACGCAGCATGCTTACTTCAACCTTACTGGAGATTTCAGTAAAGCTATTTTAAACCACGAAGTAGCCATCAATGCCGATGCGTTTTTGCCGGTTGATGGCACTTTGATTCCTACTGGAGAAATTAGAAAAGTAGCGGGTACACCGTTCGATTTTACTTCAGCCAAAACCGTTGGAAAAGAAATAAACGCCGAAAACAAGCAATTGGAACTGGGTAAAGGTTACGACCATTGCTGGGTATTAAATGGTGAAAAAGGAAACTTGCGTTTGGCAGCATCAGCTTTCGATAAAGAAAGTGGTCGTTTAATGGAAATTTTTTCAACCGAACCAGGCATCCAGTTTTATACTGGGAATTTCTTGGACGGTACTTTGCCTATGCCCAACGGCGGTAATTATGCCCACCGCACAGGTTTCTGTTTAGAAACGCAACATTATCCAGATTCGCCTAACCAGGAAAAATTTCCTTCTGTAGTTTTAAATCCGGGTGAAACCTATACATCAAAAACTTCTTTCAAATTTTCTGTAAAAAAAGAAGAATAAATGTATCTTGTGAGCCGATTTTAAAAAAAGAATACTAACTAAACAGAATTAAATTATGGGATTGATATCTTTTGCAGCCTTTACGCTTTTGGTTGCCGTAATAGCTTGGTGGTCTACAAGAAAGACCGATGAAACATCTTCCGATGGCTATTTTCTTGGGGGAAGAAG
>CAZZDI010000089.1:0-9398 GCA_964653155.1 uncultured Flavobacteriaceae bacterium
ATAAATGAGATGCTTCCTTCGTCAGCATGACATTTTATGTAGATTTAGCTATAGTCTAATCTACGTTGTCGTGCAAAAAGGAATTGTTGCTTCTCAATTTTATATCGTCGTTATCATCTGTACCAATGCTGGTTCGAGACATATCGTTATCAGAAGAATGCCTAGCATTGCTCAAATCCAAACCTTGGCGTTTGTATGCGGGCACTTTTTCAATATCATCAATTTTTGAGGTATTGAATTTGTAATTGAAATCTTTCATTTTTCGCCTGCGCTCTGCAGCACGTTCTTTCAACAGTTCTGAAATGGGCGTATTCATTGGGTCGATATCATCATCTTGCTCTTCTGTGGCAGGTGCTTTTGCCACTTTCTTTTCGAACACCACTTCTTGATCGATTTCTTCTATTTGCTGTTTCGATTTTGAAGATTTTTCATTCATAGCCGATTCCAATTCTTCATAATCATCTAAAGCATAACGGATGTTGCCTGTTTCATTGGTTTCATTAACCGTAACAATTTCTACGTAATCGTTCACTTTTATATCGTTCACTTCTTCTTCGTCCAAGCTATACGACACCGTTTTGTTTTGTTGTTTAGGCTTGTTTTCTTCTTTCTTTTCTGAAATGGGCAAATCAAAAGTCAGGGTAATTTGTTGTTCTTCCTCTACCTCATCAACCTTCTTTTCTTCTTTCTGTATTTCAGTACTTTCGGCACCCATTCGAGTAACCGGCTTGATAATAAAATCTTCTTCCTCTTCAATGCTATCGCTAATCTCTTCGTAAACCACATCGATATTTTTTATGATTTCTGAAGTGGGAATTAAATTGAAATCTTTTGATGCCGGTGCACTGTTTTCAATTTGACGTTTTGGCAACGGATTAATATCTTTTTCTTCTGTATCCAGGTCTAAAGTGTGACGAACCACCGGTGGCTTTTCTTTTTTTTCCAACTCTATACTGGGCGCGATAATAACCGGCTCCTTTTCCTTGGGCTGTATCTCTTGGTCTTCGCCCAAAGAGTGTATTACCTTTTTGGTTTCGGTGTTAGAAATTTCATCCTGCTGATCTAGGTTAAACCCCGTGGCTATAATGGTTACGGCTATAGATTCTTCTAACGACTCGTCTTCGCCAACTCCCATTATGATGTTGGCTCCGTGGCCAGCTTCGCTTTGAATATGATCGTTAATTTCGCCAATCTCATCAATAGTGATTTCTTGAGATCCCGAAACAATTAGCAACAATACGTTTTTAGCCCCAGTAATTTTGTTGTCGTTCAATAACGGTGAATCAAGCGCTTTTCTGATGGCTTCCTGTGCACGGTTTTGGCCCGATGCCAACGCCGAGCCCATAATAGCGGTTCCGCTGTTACTTAAAACGGTTTTTGCATCGCGTAAATCGATGTTTTGCGTGTAGTGGTGCGTAATAACTTCGGCTATCCCACGAGCAGCAGTAGATAGCACTTCGTCTGCCTTAGAGAAGCCAGCTTTAAAACCAAGGTTACCGTAAACTTCACGAAGTTTGTTGTTATTTATTACGATTAAAGAATCTACCACATCCCTAAGTCTTTCAATACCTTTTTGCGACTGTTCAATACGCATGCGGCCTTCAAACTGAAATGGCATGGTAACGATGCCTACGGTTAAAATATCGAGGTCTTTCGCCATTTTTGCAATAATGGGCGCCGCTCCTGTACCGGTACCACCACCCATTCCGGCAGTAATAAAAACCATTTTGGTATTGGTATCGAGCATTTGCGTAATATCATCGTAACTCTCTAGTGCAGCTTGTTCTCCAATTTCTGGGTTGGCTCCTGCCCCTAAACCTTCGGTTAAGTTGACACCCAACTGAATTTTGTTGGGCACACCGCTGTTTTGTAGGGCTTGCGAATCGGTATTACAGATGTAAAAATCTACACCTTTAATGCCTTGCTGGAACATGTGGTTTATGGCATTGCTGCCGCCACCGCCAACGCCAATAACTTTAATGACACTTGATTGGTTTTTAGGTAAATCAAATGCGATACTGTCGAATTCTTTTTTGCTGCTCATAAAATTCTCTTTTTTGGGGTTTTGTACTATACTTTAATTTCTATGGATTGAATTATTACTCTGCGTTATCTAAAAAATCTTTAACGCGTTCGGTTAATTTATCTAAAAATGAACGCCTTTCTTTTACTGGCTTTTCATTAACCGCTTCTTCTGCTTCATTTGCAACCGTTTCACTTTCGGCTTTCGGTTCTTCCTCTTGCTGCTCTATTTTTTTTCTTTCGTTCCGTTTCAAGCCATCCAACACCAAACCTACTGCGGTTGCAAATAGTGGGCTGGTAATATCTTCGTCGCTATCGCCTGCTAAATGCTCGTTGGGGTAACCTATGCGGGTGTCCATTCCCGTAATGTACTCCACCAATTGCTTTAGGTGTTTTAGTTGGGCACCGCCTCCGGTTAATACAATACCGGCAATGAGCTTTTTCTTCTGTTCTTCGTGGCCGTAATTTTTAATTTCCACATAAACCTGCTCAATAATTTCAACCACGCGGGCGTGGATGATTTTCGAAAGGTTTTTTAATGTGATTTCTTTAGGTTCCCGGCCTCTTAAACCTGGAATGGACACAATTTCGTTATCCTTGTTTTCTCCTGGCCATGCCGAGCCAAATTTTATTTTTAGCAATTCGGCCTGTTTTTCGATAATGGAACAGCCTTCCTTGATATCTTCGGTAATCACATTTCCGCCGAAAGGGATAACGGCCGTATGCCTAATGATGCCATCTCTGAAAATAGCCAAATCGGTGGTGCCGCCGCCTATATCGATTAGCGCCACTCCTGCTTCTTTTTCTTCTTGGCTCAATACCGCATTGGCCGACGCCAAAGGCTCTAAAGTGATGCCTTCTAGGTTTAAGCCTGAACTTTGCACGCATCGCCCAATATTTCTGATGGATGACACCTGCCCAACTACCACATGGAAATTAGCTTCCAAACGCCCACCATACATACCAATAGGCTCCTTAATTTCGGCCTGCCCATCTACTTTATATTCTTGCGGAAGTACGTGGATGATTTCCTCTCCCGGAAGCATGACCAAATTATGAACTTGGTTAATCAACCTATCGATATCATTTTCATCAATAACGGTTTCAGAATCAGTCCGGATTATGTAATCGCTATGCTGAAGGCTTCTGATGTGCTGCCCTGCAATCCCCACGGTAACGTCTTCAATTTTTATGTCTGCCGCAGTTTCGGCCTCTTGCACGGCTTGTTGAATAGACTGAATGGTTTGGGTAATATTATTGACCACTCCGCGGTGAACGCCTAAACTTTTAGACCGACCTATACCAAAAATCTCAACCTTGCCGTATTCATTCTTACGACCAATCATCGCCACAATCTTCGTGGTTCCTATGTCCAACCCTACTGCTATATTATGCTCCATAGTCTAAATTTTAGTACATATTACTTGGTTTTCAAACTGCAAATTCACTTTACTGTAACCGTTGAGTGTTTTGTCTTTAAGGTTTTTGTTATAAAATGCCTTTAGGTTATTTATTTTTTTGTCTAAAAAATCGGCATTGCCCAACATTACCGTGAACGGACACTGCCTAAGGTTTAGATAAATTTGCTTATTCTGGTCTTGGTGAATTTCGATAACGTGCTTTTTCAAAAACCCATCCAGCTTTACCTTACGTGCTATTTTATAGACGTTCTTTAAATTATTTTTTTCTACATAACCGGTAACCAATGGCACTCTAGCGGAATAATTGTTTGACAGCGGCATGAACGAACCTTCGTCATCAATGTAATAAGACGCATTTGTACTTACTCTGGCAATAGGTGTTTTTTGTTCTATGTCGGCATTAAGTGTACCGTTTACAGCAACATACACTTCTGCAGTCTTTATCATTGGATTAGATTTGAGGGCATTCTCTAATTCATTCAAAACTAAAGTTTCTTTGGCTAGATTTTTAATACCTTCAGAATTTTGTATTAACAACTTACTAACAGTCTCATTAGTGATAAACAGGTTGTTTTCGCCCATAAAATGCACGTTGGGACTGGAAATTTCGCGTGCACCATTTCGCTTTGACGCGAAGGCAAACAAAAAGACCACCAACCCCAATAAAACCAGCATTTTTATGTCATTCCAGTTAATCTTCACGGCTCAATGCTTTTTTAATCCGTTTTACTTCTTCTCCAATATCTCCGGCACCTATGGTCAACACCACTTGCGCGTCGCTTTTTTGTATTTCTGAAATCAGTTCTTGTTTGTCAATCAGTTTTTTATGTTCGCTACTCACTTTTTCCAATAACCATTTTGAAGTCACCCCCTCAATGGGCAACTCTCGGGCCGGATAAATATCCAACAGCAACAGTTCATCAAACTTTGATAAACTTTCTGCAAAACCATCAATAAAATCGCGCGTGCGACTGAACAAATGCGGCTGAAAAACCGCCAAAACCCTTTTGTTTGGGTACATTTCCCGAACGGCTTGGTGCGCAGCGTTTATTTCCTCAGGATGGTGCGCATAATCATCTATATACACCAAATTTTCAGTTTTCACATGGGTTGAAAAACGCCGTTTCACACCTTTGTAAGATGCTAAAGCTTTGGCGAGCTGTTGGTGCGGGCAACCATATTCTACAGCCATCGCCAAGGCTAATAATGCATTCGACAAATTGTGTCTACCAGGTAGGTTAAATTCTAATTTTTCCAGCCTTATTTCTGGTGTTTTCACATCAAAAATGTAGCTTCCGTTCTTTATTTTTATATTTTGGATGGTGTAATCTGAATCGTCTTCAATGCCATAGGTTATACCGCTTAACGGCAAACCATTTTTTACAAATAACTTTCCGTTGGGTTTGATTTTTTTTGAAAAATCCATGAACGAACTTTTCAGTGCATCGGCATCGCCATAAATATCCAAATGGTCGGCATCCATTGAAGTAACACCAGCAAAATTGGGCGACAGCGTTAAAAACGAACGATCAAACTCATCGGCCTCAACCACGCTTACCTCTGTTCCCGAAAGGATTAAATTTGAATTATAATTTTCGCTAATCCCACCCAAAAAAGCCGTGAGTGGCACACCGCATTCATGCAGCAAATGCCCCAAAATACTGGTGGTGGTGGTTTTACCGTGGGTTCCAGCAACCGCCAAGCAAAAGGTGTTTTCGGTAATCAATCCCAAAAGTTTGGAACGCTTAACCACTCGAAAATCGTTATCCAAAAAATAATTCAACTCTTTATGCCCTTTCGGAATCGCCGGTGTGTAAACGATTAGGGTGTTTTCCTTTTCTAAACAAACCTCTGGAATATTTTCAACGGCATCCTCAAAATGAACTTCAATTTCGGCGTTTTGCAACTCAGCGGTCAAATCGGTTGGCGTTTTATCATAACCTGCCACAAACTTTGCTCCAGCTTGGAAATAGCGCGCCAAGGCGCTCATGCCTATGCCACCAATACCTATGAAATAAATATTTTTTAACTGGTTTAAGTTCATTTTTGTTCTTTCAAAAGTTTTTCAACTTCGTCCGCAATATCTTTTGTGGCATTTACCAACGCCAATTGTTTGATGTTTTCACTCAATTCTTTTTGCCTATCGGAAGAAGCCACCAACTGCGAAAACTTATTTTCAAAATCGGCATCCAAATCTTCCTCTTTTATAATCATGGCTGCATTTTTATCTACAATCGCCATGGCGTTTTTGGTTTGATGGTCTTCGGCCACATTGGGCGACGGTATAAAAATAGCCGGCTTACCCACAATGCAAAGCTCGGACACCGAACTGGCGCCAGCCCTCGAAATCACCAAATCGGCAGCTGCATACGCAAAATCCATATTATTTAAAAACTCAAAAACCTGAACGTTTTTGGTGTTATTATAAATTTTGTACTGCTGATAATACAGCTTACCACATTGCCAAATGATTTGCACGTTTTGCGTGTCGAAAAAATCCAATTCCTTTTCAATTAATTCATTGATGCGTCGCGAACCCAAACTGCCGCCTATTACCAAAAGTGTATGTTTTCCGTGTTTTAAACCGAAAAAATCTTTGGCTTCCAAGGTTTTTGTTTCTACATCCAGCAAACCTTGGCGCACTGGGTTTCCGGTTTTTACCATTTTATCCTTCGGAAAAAAGCGCTCCAAATTATCGTATGCCACACATATTTTTCGGGCTTTTTTGGCCAACAGCTTATTGGTTATCCCTGGAAACGAATTCTGTTCCTGAATTAAAGCAGGAATACCTTTTGAAGCTGCCACGTACAGCAACGGCCCACTAGCGAAGCCTCCCGTTCCAATAGCGACATCGGGTTTAAATGCGTTCACTATTTTTCTGGCCTTCCATAAACTGCTCATCACCTTAAACGGAAAACTTAGATTTTTTAAAGTCAGTTTTCGTTGAATACCCGAAATCCAAAGCCCTTCAATTTCATATCCAGCCTGCGGCACTTTCTCCATTTCCATGCGTCCCTTCGCCCCAACGAACAAAAATTCAGCATCCGGAAAACGCGATTTCAGCTCGTTGGCAATGGCAATAGCCGGATAAATATGTCCGCCGGTGCCACCACCTGAAAGGATGATTTTATATGTTTCTTTTTTCGCCACTAATTCACGAATATTTTTTTATAAAAATTCCCATTCTGAAAAATCCTAAATTCCAAAAAAAGCTAAATTCCAAACTTCAAATTCCAAAACCCAAATCAACGCTACCCTGAGCTTGTTGAAGGGCAAAATTTCAAAAATCTAATGCTTTCTTTTTATTAGTTCTTTTTCTTAGTTCTTGATTCTATTTTCTTTGCTCTATTCTCTTGCTTCCCTCAAATCGTTTCCGAAAGAATTTCCAACGGATTTTCTTCATTGCCCTCACTCGTTTCTTGTTCTTTAATTTCTTCCCTTTTTGCACTTACGCTCAAAATAATGCCAATGGCCAAACAGGTCATCCAAATGGAGGTTCCCCCGCTACTAATCAACGGTAAGGTTTGCCCCGTTACCGGGAATAATTCCACCGCAACAGCCATATTGATCAATGCCTGAAATACGATAGGCAGCCCCACACCCAAAACCAATAGTTTACCAAAAACGGTATCGGCCTTTTGGGCAGCAATAACAATCCTGAACAACAGCCACAAATACAGCGTCATGATGATGAATCCGCCAATTAACCCATATTCCTCGATGATGATGGCGAAAATAAAATCGGACGACGACTGCGGCAGAAAATTTTTCTGCATGCTTTTCCCCGGGCCAACACCCTGTATTCCGCCAGTGGCAATGGCTATTTTTGCTTTTTCAATTTGATAATCGGCTTCGGTATCTTCGGGGTTTGAAAAACTTTCAATTCGCCCCATCCACGTATCCACACGATTGGGCATTGCTTCTGGAAATGCTTTAGCTATTAAAACAAACATGGCTAGCACCAAGATACCCGAACCTATTATAACCGCTAAATACCGAATAGGATAGCCTCCCAAAAACACCAACATTAACACCATTAAAAACATAATGGCAGCCGTTGAAAAGTTTGCTGGAAGAATTAAAATCAACACCAAAAACACGGGTAACCAAAGTGGTAAAATGGATGCTTTAAACGTCACGTCCTCATCCTTTATTTTCGACATATACCGCGCCACATAAACCATCAATACTACTGCTGCCAAAGTTGACGTTTGGAACGACATCCCCACAAACGGAATTTGTATCCACCGGCTGGCATTAGCGCCTTCAATAGTTGTGCCTTGCAACATGGTAATGCCCAACAGCACCAATACAATAGGAATCATAATCAACGACAACCCCTTAAAATATCGGTAAGGGATTTTGTGCACGCCATACATGATAAAAAAGCCGAGAATTAAATGCACAAAATGCTTCACGAAAAATGCAAACGTACTGCTTCCGCCACCTTTGTAGGCCAAATTACTGGCCGCACTGTAAACCGGTAAAAACGACAAAATAGCCAATAGCGCTACTATAGCCCATATTAACCGATCGCCTTTTATGTTTTTAAACAGGTTTTGCATATTTCGTTTAACTTTATTCTAATTAGCGAGCATTTCGACTACGCCCAATGCCCAAAACACACTCGATTATAACCTTACAAATTTCTTACCGCGTCTTTAAATTGACGTCCGCGATCCTCGTAATTTTCAAACAAATCGAAACTTGCACAAGCTGGGGACAGCAATACATTATCGCCAGATTCGGCCAACTTATAAGCCATCTTCACCGCCTCGCTCATAAACTGAGTTTCAACAATTACATCAACCATATTGCCGAACGTTTTCAGCAGTTTCTCATTATCCACTCCCAAACAAATAATCGCTTTGACTTTTTCGTTCACAAATGAGAACAATTCCTCGTAATTATTGCCCTTGTCCACACCACCAACAATCCAAACCGTTGGGGCATCCATGCTCTCCAAAGCATAATATGTAGCATTAACATTAGTGGCTTTTGAATCGTTTATATATTGAACTTTATTGATTTTTAACACCTGCTCCAATCGATGCTCAACCCCCTGAAAGTTCTCTAAACTTTCGCGAATAGTTTGCTTTCTTATTTTAAGCAAATGCGCCACGGTTGAAGCCGCCATGGCATTTTTTATATTGTGCTTGCCTTCTAATGCTAGTTTTGTTGTTGGCATAATGATCTGTGTGTTATTTATTGTTATTTTAATCTCTTTATTTTCGTAATATGCGCCATTTTCAATTTTCCTTTCCAATGAAAACGGCAATAATGTGGATTGAACCGGATGCTTTTTCAAATGATTGACGATCACCTCATCATCGGCATCATAAATCAAATAATCATCTTTCGATTGATTTTCTGCGATTCTGAATTTCGACCGGATATAATTTTCAAAATGGTAATCGTACCGATCTAAATGATCGGGCGTGATGTTGGTGATTACCGCAATTTTCGGTTTAAAATCGACAATGTCATCCAACTGAAAACTGCTCACTTCCAATACGTAATTTTCAAAACCCCCTTCCAAAACCTGTTTGGCAAAGCTATCGCCAATATTGCCCGCCAAGCCCACGCTCAATTCCTGCTTTAGCAAATGGTGCGTTAGCGTTGCCGTGGTGGTTTTACCGTTGCTCCCCGTGATGGCCACCAATGTGGCATCGGTAAATTTTGAGGCAAATTCAATTTCTGAAACTACCTGAATTCCGTTTTCACGGATTTGTTTTACCAATAGCACTTTATCCGGAATCCCGGGGCTTTTCATCACCAAATTGGCATTCAGAATTTTCGATTCCGTATGGGTTTCATCTTCCCATTCAATCTCATTATTTATAAGAACTTGTTTATATTTTTCTTTTATTTTTCCTCTATCGGAAACGAACACCTCGTATCCTTTTGCTTTTCCCAAAAGCGCCGTTCCTACACCGCTTTCTCCGCCGCCCAATA
>CAZZDI010000089.1:9498-10730 GCA_964653155.1 uncultured Flavobacteriaceae bacterium
TACCTAATTTTTAATGTTACTATCGACACAATGGCCAATAGAATTCCGATAATCCAAAATCGGGTGACGATCTTACTTTCGTGATAGCCCAATTTTTGATAATGGTGGTGCAGTGGCGACATTTTGAAAATGCGTCGTCCTTCGCCAAATTTCTTTTTCGTGTACTTAAACCAACTCACCTGCATCACTACCGATAAATTTTCAGCCAAGAAAATACCGCACAATACCGGAATAAGCCATTCCTTTCGTACCGCGATGGCTATTACCGCTATTATCCCGCCAATAGTCAAACTTCCTGTATCGCCCATAAACACTTGCGCCGGAAAGGTATTGTACCACAAAAAACCGATGAGCGCACCAACAAATGCCGCAATGTAAATGGTGATTTCCTCCACTCTGGGGATGTACATAATATTTAAGTATTCCGAAAAAATAATATTACCCGAAACCCATGCGAATATGCCCAGCGTAAGGGCGATTATAGCTGAAGTTCCTGCCGCTAAACCATCTATGCCATCGGTAAGATTGGCACCATTTGAAACCGCTGTGATGATAAAAATGGCCACCAAAATAAATACCAGCCAAGCGTATTTTTCTAAATTCGGGCTAATCCAGGTGATTACTTTCGCATAATCAAACTCATTGCCCTTCACAAACGGAATGGTGGTTTTGGTGGACTTTTCTTCTGCTTTGAACAGTTTTGCAGGTTCAATATCTGGATTTTCAGCCAATAATACTTTTTGCTCTTCAACGGGCAGTTTTTCTTTCATGGTGACATCGGGACTAAAAAACAAGGTTGCCCCTACAATAATCCCCAAACCAATTTGCCCCATTACCTTAAACTTACCTTTTAAGCCCTCTTTATCATTTTTAAATTTTTTGATGTAATCATCAATAAATCCAATAGTGCCCATCCAAAGGGTGGTAACAATTAAAAGTATGATGTAAATATTCTCCAATTTTGCCAACAGCAATACCGGAATCAACGTCGCTAAAATGATGATGATACCGCCCATAGTTGGCGTTCCGGCCTTTTCGCTTTGGCCTTCCAAGCCTAAATCGCGTACCGTTTCGCCTACTTGCTTTTTAATTAAAAAACGAATGATCCGCTTTCCGTATATGGTTGAAATCAATAAGGACAAAATCATGGCCGCTGCCGCCCTAAAGGTTAAAAACCCAAATAACGTCGCCCCGGGAAACTGGAACTGTTTTTCTAAATATTCAAATAGGTA
>CAZZDI010000090.1:0-10684 GCA_964653155.1 uncultured Flavobacteriaceae bacterium
AAATATTCACTTGTTTTAGCTCTAAACCATTGTTTAATTCGATGTTTAAAACATCCTTAACGGGGTTTGGGTGTATTTGAAAACTACTTTCAGTTAAATTAATAACACTTAAGTTTTCACAATTTTCACTGAAACTAGCAGTAGTATCTTTTCCTGATGACCAATTGGTAGTCATATAATTGGCATCATCTACTTGTATGCATTCTAGGTTTGGGTTAGAAGTAGCATTAAATGTAATTAAATTATTATTGTTTCCATTTTTAACATTTAAGCTGGTTAAATTATTGTTAGTACATAAAAGAATTCTCAAATCTTTATTAGTACTGATATCAAGACTGCTTAAATTATTAAAATTGCATGCTAAATTAATTAAGTCTTTATTTAAACTAACATCTAGACTACTTAATTTATTATTGACACAAGTTAATGCAGTTAAAGATCTATTTGAACTAACATCTAAACTATTCAAATTATTACTAATGCAATGTAATATCTTTAAAGCAGTATTTGATCTCACATCTAAACTGTTCAAATAATTAACGCTGCAATTTAATTCCGTTAAGGCTATATTAGAACTTACATCTAAGCTACTCAAGTTATTATCACTACATTCTAACTCTACTAAATTTGTATTAGAAGTAACATCTAAACTGTTCAAAATATTTTCATTACAATAAAATACTGTCAAGGCCAAATTAGAACTTACATCTAAGTTACTCAACTTATTATTATTACATTGCAATTCAGTTAACAAAGTATTAGAACTCACGTTCAGACTATTCAAAATATTGTCATTACAATATAATTCTGTTAAAGCTGTGTTTGAACTTAAATCCAAGTTACTTAAATAATTATCATAACAATTTAAAAACTCTAAAGAACTGTTATTACTTAAATCGAGATTCCTTAAGCTATTATTGAAACAAGATAAAATAGCCAAATTGTTATTTAAGCTTACATCCAAGGTAGTTAAACCATTATTAGCACAACGTAATTCAGTTAAGGCGGTATTAGATTTCAAATCTAACCCGGTCCATAATTCATTACCAATACAACTTAAATATTTTAAACCAACAAAGTTTTCAATACCGGTTAAGTCATGAATTCCTCTATGGTTTATATTTAAACTATCAACACCTATTATGTTACTTGTAAGCACATAATCGTCTAAAACATCATCATATCCTGCACTAATTAAAGATGCTTCAAAATTATCATCAGGAACATAAGTTTGCTGGGCAGTAACCAGATTATTCAGAAAAACTAAAGTTAAGAGAATGTAAACCGTTTTCATTTTAAAATTGTATTATTTCCTACAATGTTACAAAATATAATTTCAAAAGATTAAAAAATTCAACATTAAAACTCAACTTATCCACATTATATATTATAATATCTATTTCTTTTAAAAATTTAAAAAATAAAATAATGGTTATTATAGCTTGTTAATATCTGGTATAACTTTTTTAAGTTTTATTTTGATTACAATAAATTTACGTTCTGTTAAAAGGTAATTAACATGGTGAATTATTTTAAACAGTTAATTTTTAATCGATTTCAAAATTTAATCCACAGTTGTTAACAACCCAAATTAACGGTTTATAACTCATAACTTTTTTAAAATTGATGTTTATATCGATCTTATTTTGGTCTGAAAACATCTCCAGAAAAAACGAATTAAAAATTTGGATTTTATCTTCCGGTTTTTGTTTGAAAAAATTATTGAATAATCCCAATTTTAATTTTACAAAACTATCAACACTTATTAACAAGTAATGAATACTTCCGTCCACAATGTTAATAAAAACGAATTATAATATAGTTTCCTATGAAATTGTGCGGCAATGAGCGCAGTTGAATTTGTCATTCCTGTTGCTGGGCGGAGTAGAAGTGAAAACGGTAACCTAAATAACAGAATTTTATTGTGCAAAATGAATTGACTGTCTGAACCGCTTCAAGTAGAGTTATAGCTAAATCTACATAAAATGTCATGCTGACGAAGGAAGCACCTTATTTATACTTTTATAGATTCTTCACTTTACTTCGACTTAAGCCTGTATCGAGCGGAGTCGAGATGCTCAGTACAGGCATTCAGAATGAAACAATTACATTATGTCAAACTATTCAGATTTAGCCATAGTTCACAGAAATTCTTTATTAATTGTTACCTTTGTAAACCGATACCTTAATATACATAAAATGAAAATTTCAATAGGAAACGACCACGCCGGAACCGAGTATAAACAAGCCGTTGTTAAGCACCTTGAAGCTAAAGGGCATACCATTATTAACCACGGTACCGATGCTAATGATAGTGTTGATTATGCCGATTTTGTGCACCCGGTAGCTAACGATGTTGAAAACCAAAATTCCGATTTTGGCATCCTTATTTGTGGGAGCGCCAACGGTGTGGCGATGACGGCCAATAAGCATCAAAAAATTAGAGCGGGATTGGCCTGGAACAAGGAAATTGTTCATCTTATCCGTAGCCACAACAATGCTAATATTTTATGCATTCCAGCACGATTTACAGCGGTTCAGCAAGCTATTGAAATGGTTGATGTGTTTTTAAATACCGATTTTGAAGGTGGCCGCCACCAAAACCGAATCGATAAAATTCCTGTTTCTTGCTAAATGGGGCACAACCACTCGCATAACCACGCGCATGCACACAACGATTTAAAAGGCCGAAATCTTTTAATTTCCATTTTTCTGAACATTCTCATCACAACCGCACAAGTGGTTGGCGGATTGGTTTCTGGAAGTTTGGCACTTTTAAGCGATGCGTTGCATAATTTTAGCGATGTACTATCGTTGGTGGTGAGCTATGTGGCCAATAAATTATCTAAAAAAGAAGCTTCGTTCGATCGTACTTTTGGTTACAAACGGGCCGAAATTTTAGCAGCTTTTGTAAATGCTTCCACTTTAATAATTATTGCCATTTTATTGATTATTGAAGCGGTAAAGCGTTTTCAAAATCCAGAGAACATCGAATCTGGACTGGTAATTTGGTTATCGTTATTGGGCATTGTGGCCAACGGATTAAGTGTATTATTGCTTAAAAAAGATGCCCACAACAATATTAACATGCGCAGTGCCTATTTGCATTTATTAACCGATATGCTGGCCAGTGTTGCGGTGTTAATTGGCGGACTTTTAATGAAATACTACCAACTTTTTTGGGTAGATAGTGTACTTACGTTTTTAATTGCGGTGTATTTAATTTTTGTGGGTTACGATTTACTAAAAACCTCCACAAAAATGATTATGTTGTTTACGCCCAGCCATATTAATATTGAAGAGGTAGTAGAAACGGTTAATAAACTTCCGAGAGTAAAAAAACTGCACCACGTGCACATTTGGAATTTAAGTGATAACGAGTTGCATTTAGAGGCGCATTTAGATTTAAGGGAAGATTTAGCCATTACGCAGTTCGATGCGCTTTTAGAGGACATTGAAACCATTTTGCACGAACAATTTAACATCAACCATGTTACTATCCAGCCAGAGTTCAATAAAAATGACGATAAAGGCGTGATTGTTCAGGATTGATTTCCCTTTTTTAGATGTATATTTTGTCTTGTCGCGGTAGGAGACATCGCATAAGAGTTATTTTTTTGGAATTTTTGAAGTTTTCCCAGACAACTCTTAAATAAATATTCGTGAATTTGTGGCTGTTATTCTGATGATGAGAAATGACACGAAGATCCAATTAAAATAGCTTAACTTTTTATTTTTTATTTTTTATATCATGTTAACAACCATAGTAAAATCCTTTGAAGAACTTTCAAAACAAGAACTGTATAAATTATTGCAACTCCGCAACCAGGTTTTTGTGTTGGAACAGCATTGTATTTACCTCGATTTAGATGGAAAGGATCAAAAAGCACTTCACGTTTTGGGTTATAAAAATGAAGAATTAATAGCTTATACCCGGATTTTTAAACCAAGCGATTATTTAAAGGAAGCCAGTATTGGTAGGGTATTGGTGGTAAAAAATGAAAGAAAGCACCATTACGGCAATCAAATTATGGAAGCTTCCATAAAGGCGATTAAAGAACATTTTAAAACCTCGGTCATTCAAATTTCGGCACAATGCTATTTAAAAAAATTTTACGGCAATTTAGGTTTTAAAGCATTTGGCGAGGAGTATTTGGAAGATGATATTCCGCATATAGCTATGATGGGAACTTTTTGAGTTCCTTAAAAATCACCGTTTCAAAGCAAAATACCCTTTTAAAACGTCTCTATTATTTAAAACAATTACATACCAATAGCT
The DNA here is from genome assembly GCA_964653155.1 of uncultured Flavobacteriaceae bacterium. Classification (GTDB taxonomy): domain Bacteria; phylum Bacteroidota; class Bacteroidia; order Flavobacteriales; family Flavobacteriaceae; genus Flavisericum. Next base: position 4,280 of record CAZZDI010000090.1, read on the forward strand.
ATCGGTAGGGAGTAATTTTCCGTTGTAAGTGCCGTCCCAACCACTGGTGTTTGATGATAAAAATTTAAGCAATTTTCCGTGGCGGTCGTAAATGGTAATGTTGTTGATAAGGTTGGTATTATCAATCACTTTCCAGACATCGTGCATGCCGTCGCCATTGGGAGTAAAATACTTTGGGATATAATAGTCGTCTCCAGTAATCAAAACATAAAAGCTAGATTCGTTGTTAAAACAAACCGTTTCGTTATAAATATAAATGGTTTGTGTTGTTGAAATTATGTCGCCGGCATTCAAAGTAGTTCCAGTTGCATTTTGGCCTGTAAAATAAGTTCCGTTTACCAAATTTGGAAGCGTATAACTGCTGCCAATAACATCCTCCAATTCATCAACAGGAACATAACCGCTGCAATCATTAATATTTTGTGCATAATTGTTAAACGAAGCAGGCATCCAATCTGTACGGTCGTCATTAAGGTTATCAACAATCACGCAATTTAAGTCGGGATTTCCACTGAAATACACCGAAGTTGTATTGCTGTTATTTCCATTTTTTAGGTTTAAATAGCAAAGCTGGTTGTTGCTGCAATTCAAATCGGTGATGGGGTTGTTTGAAAGGTCTAATTCCGAAATATTATTTTCATAACATATTAAAACACCCAATCGGGTATTATTTTGAAGGTTTAAGTTTGAAATTTCGTTTTGGTCGCAACTTAAATAAGTGAGGTTGATGTTATTTTCAATATTTAAATTTGAAATAGTATTGTTGCCGCATTGCAATCGGTTTAAACCTGTATTGTTCGAAATATTTAGGGTAGAAATTTGATTTCCTTCACAAACCAAAACGTTCAATTTGGTATTATTGGTAACATCTAAATCGGTTAGAAGATTGTTTTCACAACGCAATGAAATCAGCTCACTATTTTGGCTAATATCAAGCTTGGCTAACCGATTATTGAAACACCACAATCGCTGTAAATGGGGCGTGTTTTCATTATTAATGGCTGTTAACAAATTATCGTTACAGTATATTTCGGTGATATTTGAGTTTTGGCTAACATCTAAAAAAATCAATGCATTATCGGAGCAATCGAGATTGGTTAAAGCGGTAAAGTCTTCAATTCCGGTAAGATCTGAAATGTTTTTTGAAAGAAGGTCTAAATCGGTTATGGTATTAATGTTTGCCGTTGGAATTTGGCCGTCAATAGGAGGGGAGTCGTAACCTAAGTCAATCAAAGCCTGTTCAAAATTAGGATCTGGAATAGTGGTATTTTGACAGAAACTTTTAAAGCTTATCAAAAAAAAACAAACTATAAAACCAATTTTATGGGGCATAAGCTTTTAGTGTGAAAAGCATAATTAATTCAACCTGAATAATTTTTAAGCTTGTTATGCGTCACTTCGAGTAAAATTCTGCAAGAATTTTGTGCTTCGGCTGCGCTCAGCAGAACTATCGAGAAGTAGATTTTTTATTGAAATTTTCTTGTTTTCGATACAAATTTCACTCATTTCAATCACGAAATCCACTCAAACTGACGAAAATATATTATCCGTTATTCACGTTAATTTAAAAATATTCTCATAATTTATATTTAAATATTCCTTCACTTTACTTCGGCTTCGCTCAGCACAGGTGTTCGGAATGACGACTTTTAAAATAGATTCAATTAGCATTGCCAACGTAAGTAATCACGATTTCTACGCGCCTATCAAACTTGGGATCGCCGCCCAACGGAAATTTTCGGCGCATACCCAAATGGCGCATGCGTTTTTTGTCCACCCCTTTTTTGGCAAAATAATCGTAAACGAATTTGGCCCGGGCTTCCGATAGGTTCCTTTTTTTTGTTTTTCTATCAACGGCATCACGGGTAAATTGGGTACAGCACACATGCCCTTGAATGGTAAAATAAATATCGTCGCGTTCAACCAAAGCTTTGGCAATATTTTCTAAAACCCTTTTAGATTCTGGAGTTATCATGGCATATCCTGTTTTGAACAAAATATTTTTAAAAATAATTTTATCGCCTACCGCACTTTCGTTTATTAAATCTATTTCGGTTTTTTCCTTGGGTTTTTCTGGCGTTACATCGGCCACTTCCACTTTTTTGGGTTTTGGTGGCTTGGGTTTTACTATAATTTCTACTTTTCGGTTCAGTCCCCTAATCTTCAAAAGGTCTTTTTCTTCAACTACTTTTAAAAGGATTTTACCCTTGCCATCAACGTTTGAAATGAGGTCTTCGCTAATTTCGTTATTGGCAAAAATGGCTTTTATGGCATCGGCGCGTTGTTGCGAAAGTTTCAAATTGTATGTATCGGCGCCCCGGTCATCACAGAAACCGAAAATGGCAATCGATTCGATGTCTATATCTGAGATGTTCGAAATGAACAATAATAATCGGTTTTCTTCAGTTGAGGGCACTACAAATTTATCGGTATCAAAATAAACTTCGTGTGTTAAATCCTTTTGCGAAAAGGCTATTACACCGTTAAAAGTTAATAATATCAATACCAATAATTTACGCATAGTAGGATTTAGAATAGATGGATAAATATACTATTTTTAATCGGAAACCATTGTAAAAGCCTATAAACAGGGCTTTTTTTAGGACGATTGAACAAATTTAGAATTAATGCAAATATCCGTTGTAAGTGGATAGGTTACCTAAAATGTCGGTGGCTTTTTTAATTTCGGGGTTATGGGTTTTATAATATTCGTAAAGCCCTTCGCGGTACACGTAGCGTTTTACGATTTCTTCGGTAAGCAGTTTCAGTAAAAAGTCTTTGTTTTCATCAATCACACTTTTTTTCGATTGTTCCAAATTTGAAATCAAAGCGTTGTAGTCGTTTTCAATATCGTCGTTCAATTCTTCTTTTTTAGCCGTTTCGAACGCTTTTTTAAGGGCTTTTTCGGTATCGGTTTCAAATGAAAAATTATTGGATTTTAGGAAACTTTTAAACTCCGAAAAATCCTGATTGTTAAGGTTGAACCCATCTATATTTTCAATTTTGTGGTTGTAATAATAGTTTGTTGCAAAATCGAAGATCAAGTTGTTATTGACAATAGCGGTGGTAATGGGCGAGGTTTTGTAAGTACCCATGGGCACGTCGGGATACACGCCGCCACCATCAAAAACCTTTCGTCCGTTTTTGGTTTTAAACTCGTGATAGTTTTTTTGGTCGATTTTAACGGCTTCACCTTTTTCGTTTCTGTTCCAATAATCCAAAGCCTGAATACAGCGTCCCGAAGGCGTGTAATATCTGGAAATGGTAATTTTTACTTGGGTGCCATAAGTTAGTTCTTTTGGGCGCTGTACTAAACCTTTACCAAAACTTCGAGAACCTAAAATTACTGCACGATCTAAATCCTGTAAAGCGCCCGATACGATTTCGCTGGCCGAGGCACTTTTTTCGTCAATTAAAATCACCAAAGGCATTTCGGTATCAATGGGATCGCGTTGGGTAAGGTAGGTACGGTTGTATTTTTTAACTTTCGATTTTGTGGTGACCACCAATTGCCCTTTCGGAACAAAAAGATTAACAATGTTAATGGCTTCGTTTACCAATCCGCCGGGGTTTCCGCGTAAATCCAAAATCATTTTTTTGGCGCCTTGGGCCTTTAAATCGCGAAGGGCATAATGGGTTTCCTCGAAGGCTTTTTGGCTAAAACGGCTCAAAACAATATACCCCGTTTTATCATTAATCATAGAAAAATACGGCACGGCCTTAATCTCTACTTCAGCGCGGTTTATGGTAGCTGTTTGGGTTTTGCCTTGGCGTTTAAAAGTGACTTCAACCGAAGAACCTGGCGTGCCTTTTAGTAAATCGCCAGCACTTTCTTTATAATTGGCCACAACGGTGTTGCCCACTTTTATAATTTCGTCTCCGGCTTTTAAACCGGCTTTGTCGGCAGGATAATCTTTGTAAGGCTCAACCACAACCAGTTTATCTTTTAAAGTCTGAATTTTAGCGCCAATACCCGTATAATCGCCCGTATTGTTGATTCTTGCCGCTTCAACATCCTGCTCGTTCATAAAATTGGTGTAGGGATCCAAATCTTCCAACATGCTTTTTATGGCAGTATCCATTAAATCGGCCGGATTGGTATCGTCAACATAATTCATGTTGAGTTCTTTAAACAGCGTGGTGAAAATTTCTATCTGCTTGGCAATTTCAAAAAAATCATTTTTAAAAGCAGTGGTGCTAAAAAAAACAACTCCGGCCAAAATGGGGATTATGATGCTTTTCTTTAATATGCGTTTCATCTGTTTGAATTTTTTAACAACTTGTTTTTTAAGGTGTTTGTTTGCGTTGTTCTGGTAGTTATCGAAATGTTTTGATTATTCCCTGCCAAACGCCATTATGATTTTTTACTCTTATTTATCCATCTTCTTAAAAAGAAAATGATGATGATGAGAATGATAATAAACGGCCAAATATGTAAAATTCCCAAGAAAAATAAAGAAATGCCGTTGAAACCCGATTTTATGGCATTCCACATTTTGGTGCCGTACGATTTTGCTACCGGTGCTTCGGACGTGAGTTTATAAAATTCAATTTCCAAAGTGCTTAACGACACTTGGTTTTGAAGGTAATTCAGTCGGCCTTGTTTGGCTTCAATGTCTTCCCTTATGGTGGAAAGTTCGCGTTCTATTTCCAGTATTTCCTTAACGTTTTTGGCTTTGTTCAATAATTCCAAATAACGATTTTCCAGTGTTTTTTTGGCTTTTAAACGCGCTTCCAAATCAATAAATTCTTCAGAAACATCTTTTGCCGAAATACGTTTTTCATCAAAATAAGATACATTTTCGCTAACGGCATCTAAAGCATCCTGGAAGTTGGTAGTGGGAACGCGGATAAGCAACCGGCGGGTAATTCTATTGTATGAATTATTGGAATTATCATCTTGTATAAAACCTTTGTTGGCCTGAACCACATGTTTTATGTCGCGGTAGGTTTTATCTAAATCTTGCGTTTCAAAACGCAAAAACGAGGTTTTTATTATTTTTTTTTGCGATGCTTCTGAAGGAACGATGTCTCCATCAACTGTTGCCATTTTTTCAACGCTGTGGAGGATTTCTGTTTCGGCATAATCAACAGCTGTGTTCTCATTTGATGGCCCTTTGGAGCACATTAATGGGAAAAAAAGTACCAAAATATAGGATAGTAGTTTCATAAAGAGACCGTTTTTTATTGTTCTTCTTCTTAAATTTTGTTTGAAAATTTAGCAAACAATTGGTTCATTCGGTTTTCAATTTGGGCAAAAGTGGGTTTTTCTTTGCCAATGTACAAAATCATAAACGCGTGCGGCGTTGTTAAATTGTTAAAATACTGGCCTTTATTTAATCGGTAAGCTTCTCGAAGCAAACGTTTTATGTGGTTTCTGGCTACGGCGGTTTTAAAATTGCGTTTGCTCACCGAAACACCGGTTTTGGCCATAACAGCATCATCAAAAGTAGTGCCCAAATACACCAAACGCAACGGAAATGCCGAAACCGATTTACCCTCGGTAAACAGTTGGTCTATTAGTTTTTTGCTTTTTAGCTTTTCTTTTTTGGGATATGAAAATGACAATTTTTCTTTTAACGGCTAAGTTAATGAAATAAAAAAATCACTTAATTAAAAAGTGATTTTTTTGGGAATAATGGTTATTATTTATTGTTTTTCATAGCCCTAAGCCGCTTTACATAATCTTTGTAAAGTTGCCTCCAGCTTCTGCCATTGTTGTTTAAATACTGCTCGTTTTTGGTTTTGTAAATTTCAAAAATGGCCGAAATTTGTTTCATATTTTTAAAATCGATGGCTATTTCGCGGGCTTCTTTTAGGTTTTTTAAAAGTTCGGCATCTTCCTTTGCGGTCATATCGGTTACAATTTCCCGGTAGGCCTTCATGGTAAAAGCCACTTTTCCAATGGTGTATTTATCTAAAATAGTTTCTACTTGCTCTTCGGTAAGATGGGTTCTTAAAGCAGTCATTAAATTATTGTGAACACTGCTTGGCATGGCCGAATCGGCAATAATGGAGCGGTCTAAATCACTCAATTTTTCGCCCGTTCTGGGGTTTATTCCTGCCGGAACCGTTTCAAAGGAATGGCTGTTGTGCCAGTTTCTAACTTCGGTTAAATGGGTGGCAATTGCCTTGGTAACTTGGTTGGCTTTGTTGGTGTTATTGAGGTTAAGTTCTTTAACCCAACTTTCGGCTTTTTCCCATTGCTCGGTGCTTTTTAAAGATTGTGAAAAACAAATATTGGCAGAAAATACAAGGGTTATTATGGTTAGTTTAATGAAATTTTTAGACATGTTTTATGTTTTTTATGAAGAATCCAAAGGTAATTTAAAAGCTATGGAATCTCAAGTTTTTGCTGAAAAATGCTATAATAATGAGATTCCTCCTCGTGCCTCGTTCGGAATG